>JAIECN010000005.1:30965-42163 GCA_029068505.1 Alistipes sp. | reverse complement strand
TCTCCTGCGGGGATTTCAGTTTAAATGGATATCTGCTGAATACCTCTCTATATCAATCGAAAATCAATAATTTTTTAATGAAAAATCCGAGTTAATCCCTGTTTTTTTCGATGCGTCGTTTTTTTTTGCGTATGCTGGTTTTTGTTCCGGGGTGCATTTTTCTCCGGCAGAGGATGCCGGTGTTTTGAAAAATACCGGCAAATGGGGATTGACGGTTTGCGGCGGATGCGGTAATTTTGTCCCTCGTTGGCCGAATGAGGAGCGAATGTTTAATTAGTAGACTTTCTGTTTCATATTTTAACGCTTTTTTATTATATTTGTTGCGTTAGGGTGTGCTATGAGAAAACTTTTCTTGTTGTTTTGCGGAGTCGTCGTCCCGATGTGCGTTGTGGCGCAGAGTTACACCATCGCCGGACAGGTGTTGACGACAGGAACCGATCGCCCCGTGGGGCAGGCCGTGGTTGAATTGCCCGACAACGGGCTGTGGGCCGTGGCCGACGGCGAGGGGCGCTTCAGTGTGAAAGGCGTGCCGGCGGGTACGACCCGCTTCGCCGTGTCGTGCCTGGGCTATGTGACGACGGT
The DNA here is from genome assembly GCA_029068505.1 of Alistipes sp. Lineage (GTDB taxonomy): Bacteria > Bacteroidota > Bacteroidia > Bacteroidales > Rikenellaceae > Alistipes. The sequence goes on along the minus strand of JAIECN010000005.1, from coordinate 41,581 downwards.
CGTCGAGGTCGAGGTCGCGGGGAATGACGATGCACTCGTCCTGCATCTTCCCGAGGACAACCTCACGCTCGAAAGCGTGGTGGTAACGGCCCGGGAGTCGTCCGATGCGATGGCCACCACGCGCACCATCGGATCGAACGCCATCGACCACCTCCAGATGGTCAACGCTTCGGACATCGCGTCGCTGCTGCCGGGCGGCAAGACCGTGAACCCCGACCTGACCATAGATTCTCCTTTCTCGCTGCGCGGCGGCGGATCGGACGCCGGCAATGCGTCGTTCGGCACGGCGGTCGAGGTCGACGGCGTGCGTCTGTCGACCAATGCGTCGCTCGACGCCATGTCGGGCGTGAGCACCCGCAACATCGCCTCGACGAACATCGAGTCGGTCGAGGTCGTGACGGGCGTCCCCTCGGCCGAGTACGGCGACCTGACGTCGGGCATGGTGCGGATTTCGACCCGCAAGGGCAAGACCCCCTATACGGTCGTGCTTTCGACCAATCCGCGCACCAAGCAGATTTCGGCCGCCAAAGGTTTCGACCTGGGCGATGCGAACGGCGTGTTGAACGCCAACGTCGAGTATACGCGGGCTACGAAGAATCCTACGTCGCCCTATACTTCTTATTCGCGCACGGGGGTTTCGCTCAATTATCAGAATACTTTCGCCCAGGCGTTGCGCTTCAACTTCGGCGCGACGGCCAACATCGGCGGCATGAATACCGACGAAGACCCCGATGCCATGGCCGGACAATGGGAGAAGGCGCGCGACAATGCCCTGCGGGCCAATGCGTCGCTCAAGTGGCAGCTCAACCGCACGTGGATCACCAACGTCGACTTCGATGCGTCGGTCTCCTATGCCGACAACTTGGTGCGTACGCGTAAATACGAGTCCATGGCCGTGGCCCATCCGGCGGTGCATGGCGAGGAACTCGGTTATTTCGTCGCCGACATGCTTCCCGCTTCCTATTATTCTGTGCGCAACGTCGATTCCAAGCAGCTCGACTACTCCGCTGCGTTGAAGGCCACCTGGGTGCGCCATTGGGGCCGGGTGCACAGCAGCGCCAAGGTCGGTGCCGCTTGGCGTGCCGACGGCAACGTGGGGCAGGGGCAATACTACGACGATCCCGCATTGGCGCCCGACGGTTATCGTCCGCGTCCCTATACCGACATTCCCTACATGCACAACCTCGCCGTCTTCGTCGAGGAGGTGCTCACCCTGCCTTTGGGCAGTACGTCGTTGCAGCTCATGGCCGGATTGCGCGGCGAGAAGACCTGGATCAAAGATTCGCCTTACAAGAAGACGGCAAGTCTTTCGCCGCGTCTGAATTTCAAGTACCGCATCTGCGAGGAGTTCGCTCTGCGCGGCGGCTGGGGCGTGACCGAGAAGCTCCCGTCGTTCAGCATCCTCTATCCTTTGCCGCGTTACCGCGACACACGGGTCTTCGGCACCGCCTACGGTTCCGGACAAAGCATCTACGTCTACCATACCCAGCCCTACCGCGTGCTCTACAACGAGAACCTGCGGTGGCAGCGCAACCGCAACGCCGAGGTGGGCATCGATGTGCGGTGGGGCGATCTGGCCGTTTCGCTGGCCGGCTATTTCAACCGCACCAAGTTCCCCTACGAGTTGAGTTCGCAGTTCGATCCGTTTACCTATCGGATTTCGTCGCTCCCCGCGCAGGGGGCCGACGGCGGGGCCTACAAGTTGCCGGCCAATCCGTCATTCTGCGTCGACCGCGAGACGGGCGACGTCTGGATCGGCAACGCCGACGATCCGTCCGGCGGCTGGGTGCTCGCTCCCGGCGAGGACAAGCGCACGTTCGTGGAGAACACTATGCAGGACAACGGTTCGGCGGTCGACCGCATGGGCCTGGAGTTCGTGGTGGACTTTCCGCAGATCAACCCCATCCGTACGCAGCTGCGGTTGGACGGCACCTATGCCTGGACGAAGTATGTCAACGAGGGCGAGGCTTGTTATTATCCCGCGACCACTTCGGGCGGGACTTTCTATCCCTATGCGGGCATCTACGCCGACAACGGCGGCAGCGCCTCGGTCACTTACAACGGTTGCAAGACTCGTGCGCTCGACGCCAATCTGACGGCTACCACCCACCTGCCCTCGATCCGCATGATCATCACCTTGCGGCTCGAAATGTCGTTGTTGAAGCGTTCGCAGAATCTTTCCGAGTACCAGGGGCGCGAGTATGCTTTCAACGTCGACGAGGAGCGCAACCCCACAGGGGGCAGCATCTACGACGGCAACAGTTACACGGCCGTCTGGCCTCTGGCTTATATCGATCTGGAGGGGCAGCGCCATCCTTTCACCGATGCCCAGAAGGCCGATCCGGCTTTCGCGGCGCTGCTCTTGCGTTCGGGCAATGCGTTCTCCTACAATGCCGACGGTTACGATCCCTATTTCTCGGCCAACCTGAGCATCACCAAGGAGATCGGCGATCATGTGTCTATTTCGTTCTATGCCAATAACTTCACCAACTCGCGGCCTTTCGTCAAGTCGTATGCTACGGGCGTGTCCCGTTGCTTGACGCCCGATTTCTACTACGGGTTGACCGTGCGTCTTAAATTTTGAGCGGGATGAAAAGAGGTTTTCTCTATGCGTTTTTGTTAGCCGCTGGGGCCTGCGCTTCGTTCGAGCAGAATCCTTATCAGGATGTCGTGCGTACGCTCGGCGTGCAGTTGGTCTACCCCGAAGGATATGCCGACCGGATGCGCGCAGGCGTCGCGGTCACGCTCGCCGACCGCAACACCAGCAACAGCTATACGGCCCGCACCGACGCTTCGGGCGCCGCGCGGTTCGAGGTCGCGGCAGGCCATTACCGCCTCGCGGCGTTCGACAAGCCCGATGCCGTGACGATCTTCAACGGGACGGTCGAGCAGGTCGATCTGATGGCCGGCGACGCGGCGGTCGAGGTGATGCTCGAATATTCCGAGGCAGGCAGCATCCTCATCAAGGAGATCTACTCGGGCGGTTGTCCCATGGATCCGCCCGCTACGGATGCCTATACCTACGATAAGTATGTCGTGTTGCACAACAACAGCAGCCGGCGCCGTTTTCTCGACGGGTTGTGCTTCGCAACCGTGGCGCCTTATAATTCCAAGGTGCAGTCCAACCCCTGGACAAGCATCGACGCCTCGGGCAACATCCTCTTCCGCGATTATGCGGCCGTGCCCGACGCCATCTGGCAGTTCCCCGGATCGGGCGAGGAGTTCCCCATCGAGCCGGGCGGCGATGCCGTCATCGCTTTCTGGGGCGTCGACCATACGCAGGAGTATTCGCTCTCGGTCGATCTGAACCGCGAGGGTTATTTCGTGCTCTACGACCAGCTGCTTTATCCCGGCAGCACGCGTTGGCCCACGCCGGTGCCCGGCGACCGGATCGGGGAGCGGTTCCGCATGCGGGTGCTCAAGAAAACGGGCCGCAGCGGTGAAGGCGGCGCCAATACCTATGTGATTTCGAACAATTCGCCGGCCGTGATCCTTTTCCGGGCGCCCGAGGACTTCGATCTGGAGGCTTACCTGGCCGACGACCTGGCTTCGACGATTTTGAGCGGCAACATCCTCTATTCCAAGGTGCCGTGGGAGTGGATCGTCGACGGCGCGGAGGTCTCCGACAATACCGGAGCCGCGAACCACAAGCGGTTGCGTGCCGACATCGACGCCGGGGCGGTGGCTTTCTCCGGCATGCCGCAGGGCCACACGCTCCACCGCCGCCTGGACGAGGAGGCTACGCAGCAGGCCGGGTTCGAGATTTACCAGGACACCAATAATTCGTCGAACGATTTTTACGAGCGGGAGACACAATCGCTGCGCGGGTTATGAGACGGATTCTTACTTTGCTTGCCGTGTTGTCGTTCTGCGCCGTCGCGGCGCAGGAGCGGTTCGGGCAGGTCTTGCGGCGCAATCCGTGGAATGGGGGCGTCGTCGCGGCCGGTCTGCGGCAGGATACGGTGAGCCGTTCGTTCGCCGAGGTCTATTTCGTCAAGGAGAACGGCGGGTTGACCGACCGTTCGTCGTCCGACGACAGTTGGAATGCCGGGGCGCGCACCGCATCGGTACGTCATTTCGAGAAGGTGTCGTTCGCCGGCGGATTCTCCTACGATTATTTCGACGGCCGCAACATGTGCGGGTCGATCTTCACCGTGCCGGGGTTGTATCCGGTCGACATCCTGGAGTTCACTCCGGGGCGCAAGGTGCGCGAGACCTACGCGTTCGACGGGGCGCTCTCCGCCGTGCTCGGCGAGCGGTGGACAGGCGGCCTGAAGGTCGCTTTCGAAGCCTCCAACTATGCCAAGCGCAAGGATCTGCGTCATAAGAACATGCGGCTCGACTTCGAGTTCGCGCCCGGCATCGTGTACCATGCCGGACGCTTCGCCGCCGGTGCCGCCTACATCGTGGGAGTCGACCGCGAGAAGATCGAGGCCGAGGAGATCGGCGCTTCGGCCGATTCCTACATGGCTTTCTTCGACCGGGGGTTGCGCTACGGTTCCTTGCAGTTGTGGCAGAGCAACGACCTCCACCTCTCCACGGCGGGCGTCACCGGTTTCCCGATCAAGCAGACTACGCAGGGCGCTGCGCTGGCCGTGCAGTTCGGGCCTTGGTTCGCCGAGGCGGCCTACCGCTACCGCAGCGGCCGCACCGGCGAGCGGATCGCATGGCACGAGTTCCGTACGCATGAGCTGCGCGCGGATGTCGGTTGGCGGCTGGCTCGTACGGACGTGTGCCACGATGTGCGGTTGGGCCTGGTGCGGGAGTGGCTCGACAACCGCGAGAACATCATCACCTACCAGACCGTCAACGGCGTGTCCAATCCTCAGTTGCACGGTTCGGTGCCGATTTTCGGGCGGCGCAGGCTCGATGCGGAGGTTTCGTACGAGCGGACGACGCAGCGCTCCGATTTGCGTGTCGGGGCTTCCGGGTCGTTTCTCGGCCGCCGTTCCACCTTGATGTACCCTTACGTGAGGGAGCAGCGGCTGCACCATGCTTCGTTGTGGGCCGACTGGGTGCAGAAGTTCGGACGCTGGGAGTTGAATCTCGCGGCCGATTTCCGTACGGGCGGCTTCAGCGAGCGGGACGAGCGTCTGGAGACGTCGGCCGAGCCGGGCGATTATCCGGTGCGGCTGACCGATTACTATGATTACGAAAACGAGTACCTCACGGCCGACCGCCTGGGGGTCGGTGCCGGGGTGCGCCGCCGCATCCGGAGTTTCTACATCGACCTTTCGGCGCGTTACGAGCGCGGTTTCGGGCTGCGCATCGTGGAGCGTCCGGATCGCGTGCGGGCCATGCTTTGTGTCGGATACGATTTTTAACTTTTAATATTTTACAGCTATGAAAAAACATTTGTTTGCAGTTCTGGCGTTCGCAGCTTTGGCGTTCGCAGCTTGTTCGGACAACGACAACGAGGGCAACGTTCCCCCCCCCGATGACGGTACCGTGACTTGGGGCGGTGTGAAATACCAGACCGTCAAGCTCCAGGACGGTCGCACCTGGATGGCCGAGAACCTGCGTTACGTGCCCGAGGGCAAGACCGTTTCGAGCGATCCGACCGATGGCAGCGGCGTGTGGAATCCTTGCGACTTGAACAAGCAGGCCGATCCCGAGCGTGTCGGGACCGACGGTCTGTTGTACAGCTATCCCGTGCTGTTGGGCATGGAGGGCGAGTTGTCGGCCGAGAACTTCGACAAGTACGAGGGTGCCCAGGGCATCTGCCCCGACGGCTGGCATGTGCCGACCATGGCCGAGTGGCTCAAGGTGGCCGGCCAGGGCAGCGGCGGTCTGCTGGATGCTGCGTCGCCTTATTATGAGGCCGAGTCGATGGGCGCTCCTGTTCCCGCGTTGAATGCCGACGGGTTCAACCTGTTGACTTGCGGTTATATCAATGCTGCTTCGGCTGTCGTCAAACCGGCTTACGTGGCCATCGAGTCGAAGGCCGAGGACGGCGCCGGCAAGTTCGGCATGTCCTATTTCGCCGCTTCGACGGCTTATCAGCTCACCTACAACACGGCCGGCGATGCCGCTTCGGGCATCAAGAACATCCAGTTCTATGCAGGCATGATTACCTACAACGCTACTTACAACCGTTTGCAGGTCGCTTTCCAGAATGCTTACGGTGCGGCTCCCGTCCGTTGCATCAAGAACCTCGATTGATCCGTTCCATAACCGGTTTGCACAAGGGGAGCCGCCGAAAGCTCCCCGTGTGCGTTTCCTTGTCGCAACGGTCATGGCCGCGCGTCGCGTCGCGCGTCGTTGCAGGCCGCTTGCCGCAAAGATGCGGTACGAAACACACAAACTTGACAACAGATGAAACGTAAACCTAATTATTTGAAACACCTCCTGCAATGGGGCGTGCTCGCCGCCATCGTCGGCACGATCTGTTGGGGCATCTATTCCGACACGCCGGTCGACGTGGAGAAATATTGCCCGTTCGGGGGATTGCAGGCATTCGGAACCTACTTGGTCAACCATTCGCTGGCTTGTTCGATGTCGATGCTCCAGATCATGATGGGTCTGGTGCTGGCCGTGGGCGTGATCCTCTTCTCGAAGCTCTTCTGCGGTTACTTGTGCCCTCTGGGAACGGTCGGCGAGGTCATGGGCCGCATGGGCCGCAACCTCCGTTTGCAGATCGACGTTCCGGTCGGCAGTGCCGCCGACCGATGGCTGCGCATCGTCAAATATGCGCTGCTGTTCACCATTCTTTACTTCACGCTCTCGTCCAGCGAGTTGTTTTGCAAGAAGATCGACCCCTATTATGCCGCCGCTACCGGATTCAAGGGCGAAATCGTGCTCTGGATGTCGGTCACGAGCCTTGCGTTGTTGCTTCTGGGCGGTTTCGTGGTCAAGATGTTTTGGTGCAAGTATGTTTGTCCGCTGGGCGCTTTGAGCAACATCTTCAAGCTCTTGCCGCTGGCCGTTTTGGCCGCCGTTGCGGTCTGGGTGCTGGATTTCTGCGGCGTCCAGGGCGGTTGGGTCTGGGTGCTCGCCGCCGTGTGCGCCGTGGCGTTCTTCGTGGAGGCGATCCGGTTGAAGAGCTGCGGTTTCCCGTTGGTCTACGTGCAGCGCGATGCGGCGCTTTGCAACAATTGCCGCGTTTGCGAAAAGAAATGTCCCTATCGCATCGCCGTTCACGATGACGCGAAGGTCAAGCATATCGATTGTACGTTGTGCGGGCAGTGCATCTCTTCGTGCGCCACAGGCGCGTTGCAGGTCAACGGGCACACGGCTTGCCGTTGGGTGCCGGGTGCATTGGCCGTGGCGTTGTTCGGCGCGGCCCTTTGGTTCGGCACGACGCTCGAATTGCCCACCATCGACGAGAAGTGGGGCGACCGCGACAAGGCCGGGCAGTTGCAGACCTACGAGATGGAGGGTTTGCAGACCATCAAGTGTTTCGGTTCGTCCAAAGCCTTCGCTGCCAAGATGCAGAGCGTGCCGGGCGTCTACGGCGTGCGGACGTTCGTGCGGCGCCACGGGGTCGAGGTCACCTACGATCCGGCCGTCACCGATACGTTGAAGATCCAGGCTGCGATCTTCACGCCTACGTTGCGCAAGTACGCCACGCCCGATGAGAGCGTGCCGATGCTCGAAGTCGTCAAGTTGGGCGTCGAGGGCCTGCACGACCGCATGGACATGGTTTATTTCGGCATGGCGCTCCAGCGCATCGAGGGCGTCTACGGCTTCACGGCTGAATTCGCCTGTCCGGTCGACGTGACGGTCTATGCCGATCCTGCGGCGCAGATCGGCGAGGAGGCTTTCGCCCGCGCGATCAACGCCAAGGAGTTGACCATGAAGACTAAAGAGGGCGAGAAGGTCATCCCGATGCACACCGAGCTGAAAAGCTGCGCCGCCGACCGGAGTCTCGTTTCGCGCGAGGAGTTCGTGGCCGTGATGTTCCGCGATGTCGAGAAGATGTCGGGCCGCTTCGTGGCCAACCTCGAAAAGTGGGGCGACGACGAGCGTTTCCCCAAGGCGGTTTACGAAATGGAGTTCCCGGCGATCGAGAAGTTGCTCGTGCGCCAGGCATTCCCCTATTTCAAGAGTTTCCTTTCGTGTACGGACGGCCTCGTCTCGGTCGACTTCGTGCTGCGCGGCGTGACGCCCGTCATGCGGTTGCATTACGTGCGGTCGATGTGGAGCGACGCCCGCATCTGGAGCGATATTTTCCAGGCTCCGAAGTGGACCCTGCGCATGGCCGACGGCACGTTCCAGGAGGCCGACCCGCGGTTGAAGTTCTCGGCGCCGGGCCGTACGGTCGAACAAAAATAAAAGATCGGGAGCCGGCCGCCTCTTTTTGCGGATGCCGGCTCCCGAATAAAAACGTTGATCCATGAAACGGATATGGGCGCTTGGCGCCGTGTTGTTGTTGGCCGTCGGCAGTGCGTCGGCCGACGAGGGGATGTGGCTCGTCCAGCGGCTCCGGGAGATTTATCCCCGGATGCGGGCCGAGGGATTGAAACTCTCCCCGCAGGAGATATACGACGAGTTGTCCTCCGCCTTGTCGGATGCTGTGGTGGCGGTCGACGGCGGCATGGGGTCGGGAAGCATGATTTCCGACCGGGGCTTGATGATTACCAACCACCATGTCGCTTTCAGCGACATCTGCGCCCTTTCGACTCCCGAGCATAACTATCTCGAAGAGGGTTTTTGGGCGCGCGAGGCCAAGGATGAAATCCCCGTTCCGGGGAAAACCGTCTCTTTTTTGCGCCGGGCGGTCGATGTGACGGACGAGGCGCAGGCGATGATCGCCGAGCGCAAGGCCGCCGGCGCGTGGGGTATCATGGCTATGCGGCGGTTGTATGCCGACCTTGAGAAGCGTTACGGCGCCGACACCGATTGCGAGGTTTCGTGCGTGTCGATGTGGGGCGGACGGTTGTTTCTGATGTGTTACTACGACGTTTACCGCGACGTGCGGTTGGTCGGCGCCCCGCCTGTGGCGATCGGTGCGTTCGGCGGCGACTTCGACAACTGGGGCTGGCCCCAGCACAAGGGCGATTTCGCCCTTTACCGCGTCTATGCTTCGCCCGACGGTCGTCCGGCGGTCTACGACCCCGATAACGTGCCGCTGCGGCCGCGCCGCGTGTTGAGCGTGGCGACGCGGGGCGTGCACGACGGCGACTTCGCCATGGTCATTGGTTATCCCGGCCGCACGAACCGCTATGCTTCGTCGTTTGCCATCGATGAGAAGCAGCACGTGCGCAATCCGATCGTGGTGAAGAACCGCCACGACCGCATGGACATCCTGCGCCGCCACATGGAGCGTGCTCCGCGGGTGCGCATGGCTTATTCCGATGCTTATTTCGGGTTGAGCAACTACGCCGACTATGCCAAGTGGGAGAACAAGTGCCTGCGTCGCTTCGGCGTGGCCGATGTCCGGCGCGACGAGGAGCGCCGGATGCAGCGGTGGATCGAAGCCGATTCGGTTCGCCGGGCCGGATACGGTTCGGTGCTGGCCGACCTGGAGCGGGGTTACGGCGCGCGGCGCGATGCCGAACGCCACCTCAACCATTTCCGCGAGTCGTGGTTAGGCCCCAGCCAGGCGTTGCTTGCGGCCAATCGGGTGGTCTCTTTTCTGGACAAACTCGACCGTCAGGGGCGCGATACGCTGCGGCTCGCCGACCGCGATGCGCGGGGCATCGTCGAGGGGGCTTCGCGGTTGCGGCGCAACTACGACGTCGATACCGACCGTGATTTGCTGGCCCGGATGATGGTCAATTTTACCGCTTCGGTGCCGCGCGCCATGTGGGGCGAGGGGCTGACCGCGATGTTCGACCGGGCCGGCGGCGATGCCGACAAGATGGCGCGCGAGGCGTTCGACGCTTCGTTCTGTTCGTCGGCCGGGCATTACGAAGCCCGTTTCGCCGATGATTGCGCCGTGGACGAGCTTCGCCGCGATCCGTTGGTCGCGTTGGCCGGGTCGGTCGCCGTGCAGCGTTTCACGGGGGCTGTGTCCCGGGCCGAGAAGAAAGTCCATGCGCAGGTCGGTGCGACCGAACGACGCTATGCCGAGGCGCTCTACGATTTCCGCGTGGCGTGCGGCGTGCCGCAGTATCCCAATGCCAATTCGACGATGCGGCTCTCCTACGGCACGGTCGAACCCTTGGCTTCCGCCGACGGCGTGCGCTACGATTCGCGGTCTACGGTCGCGGGTTATCAGGAGAAGTACGATCCGGCGCAATATGAATATCGGGTCGACGAGCGGATGCGTTCGCTCATCGAGGCCAAGGATTGGGGCCGTTGGGGCGAAAAAGGCGTGTTGTACGTCGATTTTCTGACCGACAACGACATCACGGGCGGCAATTCGGGCAGCCCGGTGCTCGACGGGCGCGGCCGGCTGATCGGGCTGGCGTTCGACGGCAACCGCGAGTCGATGGCCGGCGACGTGTGGTTCCATCCCGAGTTGTCGCGCACGGTGTGCGTGGATATTCGTTATGTGATGTGGGTCATCGAGAAATACGCCGGTGCAGGCTGGCTGCTCGATGAAATGCGGTTCGAGAAGTAGAACCCGGCGATCGGGGCGCCGGAGCGCTCCCGATACAAAAGCATCGTCCCGGCCGGGCGCTGGCCGGCCCGGGCGGGGGGTTGTTTTTTGGGGGGTGTGGAGAGGAGGG
>JAIECN010000005.1:1226-30955 GCA_029068505.1 Alistipes sp. | reverse complement strand
GGTGTTCGTCACGTAGACCCGGGCGTGGGGGGCGCGGGTGCGCTCCTTAAAAAAACCATTCGTCCCGGCTGCTCATGAGCAGCCGGGACGATGCTTTTCTATTTGCAGTGGATGAACGAGTAGCCGAAGCGTTCGCAGGCGGCCCGTTCGAGGTCTTCGCGCACGCTGGGGTGGGCGATGCCGATCAAGGCCCGGGCGCGTTGGGCCAGGTTCTTGCCGCGCAGGTGCGCCACGCCGAATTCGGTGACGATGTGCTGCACCATGTGGCGCGTGGTCACGACGCCTGCGCCGGGCGCGAGCCGTGCGCGGATTTTCGATTCGCCTTTCGGGGTCGTCGAGGGGATGGCGATGAAAGTCTTGCCGCCCTCGGAGAGTGCGCCGCCGTACATGAAGTCGTGTTGGCCGCCGACACCCGAAATGATGCGTTCGCCCACCGAATCGGCGCATACTTGCCCCGTAAGATCGACCTCTACGGCCGAGTTGATCGCCATCACGCGGGGATTCTCGCGGATGCGGAACGGGTCGTTCGTCCAGGCTACATCTTTCATCAGCAGATCCTTGCGGTAGTCCATGTAGTCGTAGAGTTTGCGCGATCCCAGGGCCAGCGACGCCACGGTCGTCCCGGGCAGCACCTTCTTCTGCGAGTTGTCGATCACGCCGCTCTCCAGCAGCGGCAGCACGCCGTCGGTCATCGCTTCGGTGTGCAGTCCCAGGTGCTTGTGGTCTTTGAGCGCCGCGAGCACTGCGTTGGGAATGCCGCCCACGCCGATCTGGAGCGTGGCGCCGTCAGGGATCAGTTCGGCGATGCTCCGGCCGATGCGGGTTTCGGTCTCGTTCGGGGCGGCCGTCGGTACTTCGACCAGCGGTTCGTCGACTTCGACGACCGCGGCCAGCCGCGAAACATGGATTACCGCGTCGCCGTAGGAGAAAGGCATGTGCGGATTGATCTGTCCGATCACGATCTTGGCGCATTCCACGGCCGAGACCGCCAGATCGGCCGAGACGCCGTAGGAGCAGTAGCCCTCGGCATTGGGCCGCGACAGATTGAGCAGCGCCACGTCGACGGGCAGCGTGCCGTCGCGGAACAGCCCCGGAATTTCGCCCAGAAAGGCGGGTATGGTCTGTCCGTAGCCCTCGGCCAGCCAGCGGCGGATGTTGTTGGCCACGAAAAGGCTGTTGACCAGAAACGAGTCTTTGTATTCGGGGCGGCAGTAGGGGGCGTCGGCACGGCCCACAGCGAAACCCGAATAGAGTTTCACGCCCTCCAGCTCCGGCCCGCGGTCGGCCAGCGCGGCGACGAGCGTTTCGGGAATCGAGGTGCTGCCTTGGATGTAGACGCTCTGGCGGGAGCGGATGAGCCGAACGGCTTCGGCGGCAGAAACGGATTTCATAGGCGGGGTTATTCGAGCGGGTGGGTTCGTGCAAAAAGGGCGAGTCGTTCTTCCAGCATGTCGAACTGCTGGGGGCGGTTCATCTGCGAAATGCAGACCCGGATGCCCTCCTGCCGGCTGCCGGTGAGCGACAGGGCTATGGCGCATATGCCGCACAGCAGCAGTTCGCGCAGCAGTTCCGAGCCGTTCAGACCCGGGTAGCCGATCGTGTAGAAGAATCCGTCGCTGACCTCTTCTTCCTGGTCTTTGTCGTAGACGATGCGGAATCCGTGGCGCAGGAACGCCGCTTTGGTCAGGGCGGCCCGACGGGCGTATTCGGAGGCTTCGCCCACGAAGTCCAGTTGTCCGTCGGCCGCGGCGTCGAACATCGCGGCCAGGGCGTATTGGGCCGAGTGGCTGGTGCCCGACGATGCGGCATAGAGAATCGCCAGTACATAGGCGTCGCCCAGGCGGCCGATGCCGTAGCGTTGGCGCAGCGCGGGGTATTCGCGGGCGTAAAGTTTGTCCGAAATGGCGATCGCCGCGATGCGCTGGCCGGCGTAGCTGAAAATCTTCGAGCCGGAGAGCATCAGGATGTAGTTGTCCGTATACCGGGCGACGCTCGCTTGGAACGGCGCTTCGAAAGGCCGGCCCAGCGGCTTGCGGAAGTCCATGCAGAGGTAGGCCAGGTCTTCGATCACCACCATGTCGTAGCGCGTGGCCAGTTCGCCGACGGTGCGCAATTCGTCTTCGGTCAGGCAGATCCAGGCGGGGTTGTTGGGGTTCGAGTAGACGATCGCCGCGATGCGTCCCGTGGCCAGGTAGCTTTCGAGCTTCGGTCCCAGCTTCTCGGCGCGGTATTCGTAGATGTCGAACGATTCGCTGCGGATGCCCAGAATATGCACTTGGTTGCGTTGTACGGGGAATCCCGGGTCGATGAAAAGGATGGTGTCCTTGCGGGGGTCGAGTTGCGAGCAGAGCAGAAAGGCTGTGAAGCTGCCCTGCATCGATCCCACCGTGGGGATGCACCCCTTGGGGGCGATGTCGATGTCGAGGAACGCCCGGATGAAGCGCGAGGCGGCCTGCTTGAATTCGGGGATGCCGAACATGTTGGGGTAGACCGATGCCACGCCCCGTCGCAGGGCCGCGCACTCGGCTTCGACGCCCGCTTGCTGGGGCGGCAGCCCCGGAATGCCCATCTCCAGATGCAGGAATTCGACATCCGTTTCCTTTTCCAGCATGCGGGCGATGTCGCCCGACTGGCGTATGGTCGCCTGGGCGATGTCGGCGATGTCCAGACGCTCCAGCACCGTGCGGAGCGTCGCGGCAGGGAGGGGCAGCGGGATCATGGTTCGATCTGTTTTTTTGCGTGGGCATATCCTGCGCGGAACGCCGCGAGGTTTTGCTCGACGACCGTGTCGCCCTTGCGGGCGAAGATGTCGCGGATGCCTTGTTCGAGCAGTTCGATTTCGAGTCCGAGCAGCGGCGCCGTGGCTCCCAGCAGCGTCATGTTGGCCGAGCGGGGCGATGCGGCTTCGCGGGCGATGGACTCGGCGTCGAGCACCACGACGCGCGGCAAGGCGCCCAGGGCTTCGGTCAAGGCCGCTTCGTCCGGGTAGTTGTCTATGTTTTTGAACGGCACCGTGTTCGTCACGATCCAGCCGTCCGCCGCCAGCCAGGGCAGGTAGCGCAGCGCTTCCATCGGTTCGAGCGAGATCACGATGTCGGCGGCGCCTTGCGGAATCAGGTCGGAGTGTATCCGTTCCGAGCTTAAGCGCAGGTTCGATTGCACGTCGCCGCCGCGCTGGCTCATGCCGTGCACTTCGGCCTGCTTGATCTGCAACCCCTCGTTCAGGGCCGCGCGGCCTATGACCGTGGCGATCGAGAGGATGCCTTGTCCTCCGACGCCCGAAAGTATGATGTCTTTTTTCATCGTTGTTGTTTTAAGTTCATGCGGCGGTCGTTCGCTTCGATAGGGTGCGATCTGCCGCCGTGCGGTTCGGCACGAACCTTACTTTTTGGCCGCTGCGGTGTGGCGTTTGGCCGTCTGGATGCACTCGCGGCGCGGGATGATGACCGATACGCCTTCGTAGGCGATCTCTTCGCGGATCATCTGCTTGAGTTCTTCGCGGTTTTTGGGCAGGGGCACCACCACACGGATGTGCGCCGGGTCTACGCCCAGGCCTGCGCATATCTGCTCCAGCCGTCCCGTGCCGGCCGAATCCTGGCCGCCGGTCATGCCCGTGGTCAGGTTGTCGGAGATGATTACCGTGATGGGGCTTCGTTCGTTCACGGCGTCCAGCAGCCCCGTCATGCCCGAGTGGGTGAAGGTCGAGTCGCCGATCACGGCAATAGAGGGGCGCAGTCCTGCGTCGGCGGCGCCTTTGGCCATGGTGATCGATGCGCCCATGTCGACTACCGTGTCGATGGCATGGAACGGCGCCAGCCACCCCAGCGTGTAACAACCTATGTCGCTGAAAACCTTGGCTTCGGGATATTCTTCGCGCACCACTTCGGTCAGCGCAGCATACATGTCGCGGTGGCCGCAGCCTTGGCACAGGGCGGGCGGACGGGGCACGACGATGCTGCTTGCGGCGTGGGCTTCCAGGGGAGCCAGCCCCAGGGCGGCGCGCAGGATGTCGGGCGTCAGTTCGCCGGTGCGGGGCAGCTGGCCCGAGAGCCGGCCGCGGATTTCGACCGGTGCCGGGAGCACGCCGCGCACCGCTTCTTCGACCACGGGCTGCCCCTCCTCCGCGATCAGCAAGGCCTGGCATTCGGCGGCCATGCGGCGGACCAGGTCGGCGGGCAGGGGGTATTGCGAAATCTTCAGCACCGGATAGGGCGAACCTTGCGGGAAGTTTTCCATCACATAATTGTAGGCGATGCCGCAGGCGATGATGCCCAGCGATTTGTCGGGAGCGTCGGTATAGCGGTTGAAGCGGCTTTCTTCGGCTTCTTGTTCGAAGCGCGTGTTGTCGTCGAGCAGTGCTTTGTAGCGTACGCGCGAATTGCCGGGCATCAAGACCCATTGCCGTTTCCGTTCGCCGTCGGGGCATTGCAGGGCGTTCTCCTCGCGCACCTCCCGGGTCTCGACCACGGCCCGCGAATGGGCCATGCGGGTCGTCAGGCGCATCAGCACGGGGATGCGGTGCCGCTCCGACAGCTCGAAAGCGGCCTGCACCATGTCGTAGGTCTCCTGCTGGGTGGCCGGCTCGAACGTGGGGATCAGGGCGAACTTGCCGTAGAAGCGCGAATCTTGCTCGTTCTGCGACGAGTGCATCGAGGGATCGTCGGCCGCCACGACGACCAGTCCTCCGTGGGCGCCGGTCATGGCGGCGTTGACGAACGCGTCGGCAGCGACGTTCATGCCTACATGCTTCATGCAGACCAGCGCGCGGCGTCCGGCGAACGACATGCCCAGCGCTTCTTCCATGGCGGTCTTCTCGTTGGCCGACCAGGCGCAATGGATGCCGCGCTGCGCGGCGAGGGGATGGGCCTGGATGAATTCGGCGATTTCGGTCGAGGGCGTGCCGGGATAGGCATAGACGCCCGAAAGTCCTGCGTGGAGCGCCCCCAGTGCGAGGGCTTCGTCTCCGAGTAAAAGTTCCCGTTGTGCCATGAGCAAATGGTGTTTATCCTGTTTTGACAAAGATAACAAAATTCAACAGAAAAACCATTTTTGCCGATAAAAAGTGATGCTTGCGGTGGAAAAACGTCGGGATCGTAGGCAAAATGCAGTGTTTGCCGCAGGCGATCTGTTGTTTTTTGGGACGCCATGCCGGGGCGATTGTCTCCGTTTTTGTCGCTCGATACCCCTCCCCGCGTTTTTACCATTTATATAATAGTTATATAATAGGCGAATGCGTTAAATATTCGCTTCGGGTCAAAAAATAGCTCTGGAAATTTGCGTATATCCCGAATTTTACATTAACTTTGTCAACGCCGAAAATTGGTTAACCACTTTGGCGAACCAATCGGGCGGGCCGACGGATGTCGGAACACGGAACGCAGCCATAAGCATCGTTGCAGAACAACGATACCAACCATAAAACCAACAGAAACCTTAAAACCTTTCAACTACTCATGGCTAAGAATTTTTTGCGAAAGTCGGTGCTTGCGCTCGTGCTGTTGTCCGCTGCGACGGCCGCATTCGCGCAGCGACGCACGGTCAAGGGCGTCGTCACCGATGATTCCGGGCCGCTCGTCGGCGTTACCGTGGTGTTGCGCGACCCCCCCCCGACGGGTGCCGCAACGGGCTTGGACGGCTCCTATGCGCTCGCTGTGCCCGATGACAACGCCGTTCTCGTGTTCTCCTATGTAGGCTACCGTACGGTCGAGGTCAAGGTCGGCAAGCAGAGCGTCATCGACGTGACCATGCAGCCCGACGCCACGGCGCTCGACGAGGTGGTGGTCGTAGGCTACGGCACGCAGATGAAGTCGCACCTCACGGGTGCCATCTCCAAGATCGGCGGCGATGCGCTCGTCGACCGTCCCGTGTCGGACATCGCTACGGCCTTGCAGGGCCAGATTTCGGGCTTGAACATCAACAACGTCACCTCCGAGGTCGGCGTCGCTCCTTCGATCCGCGTGCGCGGCACCGGGTCGATTTCGGCCGACAGCGCTCCGCTGGTCATCATCGACGGTTATCCCGTGCCCGACGGCTTGTCCGATCTGAATCCCTCGGATGTCAAGTCGATCGAGATACTCAAGGATGCCGCCTCGGCCGCCATCTACGGTTCGCGTGCGGCCAACGGCGTGATCATGGTCACCACCAAGAGCGGCACGGCCGACAAGGCCAAATATTCGATCAAGGTGTCGCAGGGTCTCAAGTGGGCCTACCAGCTCCACGACCTGATGACTTCTTCCGAGCACCTGCAACTCTTGCAGTGGCAGGAATCGATGGGGGCTTCGGGTGCCAACTTCGTGCCCGCCGCCAACTACCGCGCCGCAGCATGGATCGAGCGCAACATCGGGTCGACCGACTGGCAGCGCGAGGCCCTGCGCGACCTGGCCGGCATCACCAACGTGCAGTTCTCGCTCACGGGCGGCAAAAAAGCGTTCCGCTACTACGCGTCGGGCGCCTATACCAAAGACCAGGGCATCATGCTCCAGAACGAGGTGCAGAAGGTCAACTTCCGCACCAAGATGGATGTCGACCTCTCCAAGGCCGTGAAGTTCGGCGTCAACCTTGCGGGCACCTACCAGCAGGCTTCGCGTCCGAAGAACAACTTCATCGACTTCTACCGCACTCCTTCGTTCATGCCCGTGCGGCACAACGATTGGACGACGGCCCTGACCGGTTACGAGGGTTTCGCCCGCGGCAGCCATTTCAACTCCATCTCCGTGCCCACGGCGCCCTCCGACGACGGGACCGCCCGCTGGGAGACCGCCAACCCCTTCTCGTCGGCCAACAACAACCCCCGCAGCGTGATGGCCAACACCCAGCGATGGAACGAGTCGTTCTCGGGGCTGGGCAACATCTACCTGACGGTCGACATCTGCAAGGGGTTGACTTTCCGCACCTCCAACGGTTTCAACATCAAGTATTCCCCCTCTTATTACTTCGCCAATAAGAACGCCACCAAGGACGGCGAGGCGAGCAACGCCACCTTCTTCAGCACGCTCTACGTCGATCTGCTGACCGAGAACACGTTCGACTTCCACCGCACCTGGGGCCGCCACGACTTCGAGGCGTTGGCCGGTTATACGGCCGAGACCACCCGCGTGCAGCGCGTGGCATTGACCGGTACGGGCTTCCCGACCGACGACATCAAAACGCTCAACGCCGCCACGGTCTTCAACCTCGCGTCGTCCAACAACGGCAACGGCGCCGGTACGGGTACGTTCCGTTATCCCGACGTGGTGTTGCAGTCGTTCCTCGCACGCGTCAACTATGCTTACGACGGCCGTTACCTCCTCTCCGCGTCGATCCGTCTCGATTCGTCGTCGCTCTTCGCCGGGGGGCACCGCAACGCCTGGTTCCCCTCCGTGTCGTTGGGCTGGCGCATTTCCGAGGAGCAGTTCCTCAAGGGACTGCACGGATTGTCGAACCTCAAGTTGCGCGCATCCTACGGCGTGACGGGCAACAACAGCATCGATTACAATGCCGCCTTGGAGGTCTACGAGGCCCAGAACTACGTTTTGGGCGAGGGCACCGGTTCGTTGCAGCCCGGCGTGGCTCCGGCCGCCGTGCTGGCCAATCGCGACATCACCTGGGAGCAGACCGACGAGTTCAACTTCGGTCTCGACGCCGGGTTCCTCGACAACCGCATCAACCTCTCGGTCGACGGTTATTACTCGGTCACCCGCGCCCTGCTCTTCAAGCAGCCCATGCAGTCGTTCTCGGGTTATACCAACTACTGGAACAACATTGGCCGCGTGCGCAATTCGGGCGTCGAAATCCAGCTCGACACCTACAACTTCGATCGGCGGCGTTTCAAGTGGGAGACGTCGGTCAACTTCTCGCTCTCGCGCAACAAGTTGCTTGAACTGGGCGGCGAGAAGCAGGTCATCACCCAGGGCGAGCGCACCGAGAACTACCTGGCCCGCGTCGGCGATCCGTTGATCCAGTACTACGGCTTCAAGGCCGTCGGCGTGTGGAACTCGCAGGAGGAGATCGATGCCAACCCCCACTTCTCGACCGACAAGCCGGGCGGCCTGCGCATCCTCGATGCCAACGGCGACGGCCAGCTCGACGACAACGACCGCGTGATCTTGGGCAATCCCTATCCGGCCTTCACCTACGGCATGACCAACACATTCCGCATCGGCGACTTCGATCTGTCGTTCCTCATCCAGGGCGTGCAGGGCGTGACGATCTTCAACGGCGACCTCTACTATACCGAGACCATGCGTTACAACAAGGCTTACGTCAAGAATCGTTGGATTTCGGCCGAGCATCCCGGCGACGGTCGTACGCCCTACGAGAAGCTCGGCACCGACATGCTGCTGACCGACTACGGGTTGCAGAACGGTTCCTACGTCTGCCTGCGCAACGTGACACTGGGCTACACCTTCCCCAAGCGCATCGTCCGCAAGCTCCATTTGTCGGGATTGCGTCTCTATGCGTCGGGCAACAACCTCCTCTACATCTGGAGTTCCGATTACAAGGGCATCAACCCCGAGGCGCGCATGACTTCGGGCAACTACTCCAGCCCGATGATCGCCGGTTACCAGCGCGGCGGTTTCCCGCTCACGTCGACCGTCACGTTCGGTCTCGACCTCACTTTCTAAACTCGTCCCCGTCATGAAATTCTCAAAATATTTCCTTCCGATTCTTGCGGCCGTCGGCCTGACGGCTTGCGAAATGGACCGCGAGGTCTACTCCGAGGCTCCGGTCGGTGGTTATGCCAAGGATGCCGCCGGCGTCAACAGCTTGTTGATGGGGGCCTACGGGTCGATGCACGACGTGCTTTACTACGAGTGGGCCATGACTGAATTGCGTTCGGACAACACCCGCATGCGCATCAGCGGTTCCAATTCGTCGGAGAGCAAGCTCATCGAGCAGCTCGACCAGAACACTTTGTTGAGTTCCCACGCCTGGGTCGACAAGTATTGGACGGCTTCCTACCGGGCCATCGCTTGCGCCAACGACGCGCTCGCAAGCATCGGTGTCGTCCACGACGCGGCTCTGGCCGCCCAGTACGAGGGCGAGGCGCGGTTCCTGCGGGCGCTCAACTACTTCAATATCGTGCGCCTCTGGGGTCCGGCCTTCAAGGTCACGCGCAAGCTGACCGACGTCGAGTCGCGCGCCATGCAGCGTTCGTCGTCGTCCGAGATCTACGATCTCATCGAGGAGGACTTGCGGGCCATCGTCGACAACGACCTGCTGCCCGGGGCCAGCGCTTCGGCCGATCTGGGCCGCGCCACGATGCCTGCGGCCAAGGCGTTGCTGGCCAAGGTCTGCATGACGCGCTATGCCGCGGGCGATGCGCAGTATGCCGCAGCGGCCGATTTGCTGCGCGATGCGATCGCCGCTGCGGGCGATCCGCAGAGCGGCGCCGACCTGGTGCCCTACGACGAGATCTTCTCCATCCGCAACGAGATGAACGCCGAAATCCTCTTCGCCGTGCGCTATACGGCCGGCAACAAGGGCCTCGGTTCGCCGTTCGGCGGCCTGTTCGGGCCTCTGAACAACGGCGGCAACGTCATCATCGGCTCGCCCAAGCACTACAACTATCCGTCCAACGACCTGCTGGCGGCTTTCAAGAAGCATCCGTCCGACAAGCGCATCGACGTGTCGTTCGCCGAGAAGTATTGGAACGCCACCACCGGCAAGTGGGTCACGGATTCCAAGACGGCGCGCTACGTCACCAAATTCCTCTCGCCCGTGCTCACCGAGTACGACGGCGAGAACGACTGGCCCGTGATCCGTCTGGGCGACGTGCTGCTGCTCTACGCCGAGCTGACGGCCGAGCTGGCCGGAGCGCCTACCGACGAGTCGGTGAAATACCTCAACATGACCCGCGAGCGGGCCGGGATTCCTTCCTATGCCGCGGCCGACTTCGGGTCGATGACCGAATTCCGCACGGCCCTGCGCGAGGAGCGCCGGCTCGAACTGGCTTTCGAGAACCAGCGGTGGTTCGATCTTCAGCGCTGGGGTACGACCGTGGAGACGGTCAACGACTACCTGCTCGTCCGCGAAAGCACGTTCTACAGCGACTACGGCTATGTTTCACCCATCGACCAATGGCAGACCATGTTGCCCGTGCCGCTGCCGGTCATCAACATCAACCCCGACGTGGCGCAGAATGTCGGTTACTAAAGATTCCGCATCATGAAAAACATACAACAACATATCGCAGCGTTGGCTGCCGTCGTGCTTTTCGCCGCCGGCTGCGCCGACACCTATGTCGAGGAGTACGTGCCCGAGGCTCCGGTCATCGAGTCGTTCGCTCCCGCACAGGCCCTTTCGGGCGAGGATACCCCCATCGTCGTCACGGGCCGTCACCTCCATGCCGTGACCTCGGCCAGCATCGGCGGCCGCGAGGTGCGGATTCTGGAGCGCGTCTCCAATACGCAGCTCTCCATCGTCGCCACGCGCGATGCCCGCACCGGGCCGATCGAGCTGGTCAACGCCGTGGGCAAGACCGCTTCCGAGGAAGTGTTTACGATCAACTATCCCGTGCCCGTCATTCGTACCGACGAGTTGCCCGCTCAGGTCGACATGTTCGGCGAGCTGACCCTCAAGGGACAATATATGGCCGTCGTGCGCAAGGTCATCTTCACGCCCGAGGGGGCCGATGAGGGCCGCGAGGCTGAAATCTTGAGCCAGGATGCCGCCGAAGTGGTCGTGCGCGTGCCCTATGTCGAGACTCCGACGGCCCGCATCACACTGCGCTACTCCGAAGCCGACGCCGAGGTCGAATCGCCGCTCGACAGCGCTCCGCGCATTGGCATCGTACGCTTGGTGCCGAAGCTCGACGCATTGTCGTTCGACCGCCTGATCGTGGGGCGCATTACCACGCTCACGGGTTCCGATCTCGATCAGATTACGGCCGTCAAGATAGCCGGCGAGTCGGCCAACATCGTCTCGCAGAGCGCTTCGGAACTGCGTTTCATGGTGCCGCTGGTCGAGGGATTCGCCGAGGGCGAGGGCAACACGGCATCGCTCGCGATCTATTACTTCGACAATTTAGAGTGGGACGACGTGCGCGAAACGATTCCCGTTACCGTGCTTTCGTTCAAGATATGGGAGGGCATTACTACTTGCTGTCAGGACGCCGCCTGTAAGCCGTTGTCGAGTTTCTTTTCTCCTGAAACGGGGGTTGTTTATCATAACAGCGTGTGGCCGACCGAAGTAGATCCGCTGTCGTATGGCAGCGGCGGAAAGGTCTGCTCGGGCGAAAATACGCCGTCTGTTTCCGAAGCGGAGTATAATTCGGTAAATCCCTATTTCTTTTTCTCGGCCAACTCTTATTCGGGCAGCGGCAAAGGTTCGTTGCAGATCAATTCTCCGGCTCGGAACAGTACGTTGAAGAACTTCTATCTGAAAGAGAACGGAAAGGGGGCGGATCGCATTTTCGGCGGTGCTCCGGCCTCGGGCGGCGGCTTCGGCACTCCTGCCCTGACGTTCCGCTACCTCGATCCGGCAGCACCCAATGAAAAGGAGCTGGCCGATAAGGTGCGCAACCTCGATTTTCTTTCGATCGACGAGACGACTTTCCCCATCGACCCGGTTCAAAAGACCGTGGCGGGCGTCAATCTTCAAAAGCCGACGGCAAGTACGAACAGCTTGATGTGGGCACCCGGAGTATTTCCCGAAACGGCCGTGGAGCAACGCGATGTGCCGGTCGATGCCGTGTTGCTCGTCCTTTATTATAATCATAAGGGCGCCGATTTGGCCAACGTGAAGCGCATCGGGTTCATCCATATTGTTTCGGCGAATTATCTTCCGGGATCTACAGCTCCTTCCTTGAGCAATGTGACATATAACGTCTGCTGGCAGAAGGAGGATTATAAATATTAAAAGTGCAAAGCCATGAATCTCAATAATAAATTGTTTGCCCTCGTCGCCGGAGCCTTGTTGTGCTTCGGGTGCGGCGACGACCCCGGATTCATCGACGCGAAGGATACGCAGCGTATTCCGGCGCTCAATCCTGCCACGATTTCCCCGCTTTCCAATGAGAGCGGCAGCGTCCGCGCCTATGTCGGCACGGAAGTGACGGTGCAGGGCTTCAACCTCGACCGCATCGGTGCCGTCACGATGGACGACATCGAGGTGGAGTTGACTGCGCAGAGCATCAAGGAGTTGAAATTCCGGATTCCGGCGCTCGACTATGCCCAGAACGATCTGCCCTATGCTGTGAAGTTGCGGGTCTATGGCGCTGATGAAGCGCAGGTCTTTTCGTATGATTATTTTGTCACCATCCCCGTTACCGACGCTTCCGTAAGCGGCTTCGCTCCCGTCGAGGGCACCGTCGGCACCGAGATCACCGTTTCGGGCCGCAACCTTGGGCAGGTGACCCGCATCCGTTTCGGCAGTGCCACGGTCGAGGCTGCCGATTTTATGGAGGTCGACGACGATGCGAAAAGCGGCTTCGTGAAGTTCCGCGTGCC
The DNA here is from genome assembly GCA_029068505.1 of Alistipes sp. GTDB lineage: Bacteria > Bacteroidota > Bacteroidia > Bacteroidales > Rikenellaceae > Alistipes. Next base: position 18,527 of record JAIECN010000005.1, on the reverse strand, counting down.
GGCCGGCGACTATGCAGCGCCCGATACCGAGGTGGCTGTCGTGGCCGAATGGGGCACCGCGACGATCGACGTGACGGGCGAAACGCCTTTCATGGTGCATGTTCCGAGTTTCGATGCTTTGATTGCGCAGCCCGAGGGTGTCAATTCGCTCATCGGCGACGAACTGGAGTTGACGGGTCGCAACCTCGATCTGGTTGCGGCGGTAAAGTGGGGCGATGTCGCGCTGACTCCCGTCGAAAAGAGCGCCGAAGCGCTCACGGTGCGTTTCTCCGCGTCCATCGAGCAGGCCGATCCGGTCGTGCAGACCAAGGTTTTGGTGGCCGAATGGGGATTGTCGGAGCCTGCGCAGACCGAGGTTTTGGCGGACGCATGGCGGGTCGATACCACGCCCTCGTCGTCGGTCGTTGTGCCCGAATTCGGACCGATGACCGTCGAAGACGGCAAGTTCTACCTGGGCAAGACCGTGACCGTTGCGGGCGCCAACCTGACGACCGTGGAGAAGATCGAGCTGCAATATGACGGCGAGTGCATCGAAGCCGAAATGCTTGCCGGTGCGACCGACTCCGAACTGAAGTTCACGGTGCCCGACGGCGTGACGTTCGCCACGGCGCGCGAAGTCTCCGTAGTAGCCTTCCATAACGGCGGCGAACAACTCGAAATCGGCAAAGCGACGATCTATCCATTCTACTATTATAAGGATGTGAAATTAGGTTCGGGGTCGAGTTCCGTGTCGACTTATCCTTATCCTGAATTCGCTTGGTCGAATGCTTTCTTCCTACCCGATACGGGCCGTGTCCTCTCGACCGACGAATGGGTAAGCGGAACGGTCGATTCTTTCGCTCTCGAAACATCCAACAAGGCGATTCTTCTTGAGAATAAGTCGCCTGTGCTTCAAAAGGCCAATATTACGTTGGAGCAGTATTATGGCATTCAGCCCTATATCTTCCTTACAACGGGCAGCGATGGTAAATTGGCATTCCAGAATCCGGCCAATTCGGCTTCGCAGCTCAAGACCCACCGTTATCTGTCGGGCAAGACGGCTGTTTCGTCGACTTTCGGTACGCCGATTATTTATTTCTTGGTATTGAAGAGCGGTGCGGTGTTCGATGCGGTCAAGGAAGGTTCGCTGACATGCGTGTCTGACGTTGATAAGATTGCGAGCGCTGCGGCTCCGGCTTTCGGAAACGGTCGTAATTTCATCGTGGGAGATGTCATTGCAGTGCAGTATGTGACGTATGCAAAAGGAACGAAACCGGCTGTTGCCGAAGATATTCATAAGCAGGGTTACATGGTTGTTACTGAGGTAACTTGTGCCGATCCGGATAAGGTTACTCAGACAATCAAGGATGGGGTGGCAACGGATAATCCGGCCGGAGCGGCTACCGATCTGAATGGATATGTCAAGTTCGACTTTTATTGGTCTAAAACTTTGAATAAATAGGATTTACGGTTATAGTTAGGTTGTTTTGAGCGGTGCCGGGCGGCGGGTTCTGCCAGGATGAGCGGCAGGACCCGCCCCGACGGTGCCGAAAGGAAGACTCCTCCGAACGGTCGGCAACTCGCAGAGTTGCGCGAGCCGCAGCCCCGCCCCGGCGGAGGCTCGCAACGGCTCGCTCTCCGCAGGCTGCGGTTCGCGAAAAAGGCAGACTCTGAAACTGAAAGAAAATGAAAGTACGCAAAATCATATTGACGACGCTGCTGCTGACACTGGTCTTCGGCTGTTCAGGCAGCGATTTCAAGATTCCGGAAGTCGTCGTTCCCGCGCAGCCCGAGAAGCCCGACGGGAATCCGGACGACAATCCCGGAGATACGGACGATCCCGATTCTTCGGCCGATCCGACCGATCCAGCCGTAAAGTACGTTGCGTCGGCCGCCGAACTCAAGGCGTTGGGGGCGTTGTCCGCCGGCGACATCGTGGTGTGGCGCAACGGCGTTTACGAGGGGCAGATCGTCTCGGTCAGCGGGGCCGGAACGGCCGAGCGGCCTGTCGTCCTGCGGGCCGAAACGCCCGGCGGCGTCCGTTTTATCGGCACTTCGCGCCTTTCGATCGCGGGCAGTCATGTCGAGGCAAGCGGCTTTTGGTGGCAGAACCCCGAACCCGTCAAGGGCAAGTCGGTCGTCACGTTCGCCAAAGGTTCGTCCCATTGCGTGTTGTCCGATTGCGCCATCACAGGCGATGCGACGGCCGAGGACGCTGCCACCGACACCAAGTGGGTCTCGCTCTATGGTACGCATAACACCGTCCGCGAATCTACGTTCCGCGACAAGCGCAACATCGGTTGTTTGCTGGTCGTGTGGCTCGAATCCGACATCGTGCCGGAGCATTCGATCGCCGGCAACCGCTTCGAGCGTCCCGTGACGTTGCGCGACGCCGCAGGCAAGGCCATCAACGGTCAGGAGACCATTCGCATCGGTACGAGCGATTTCTCGATGCAGACGGCCGCCTGCACGGTCGAGGCCAACTACTTCTACCATTGCCACGGAGAGCAGGCCGAGATCATCTCCAACAAGTCGTGCGGCAATTTCTACCGCGGCAACCTTTTCGTCGAGAGCCAGGGTTCGCTTACCTTGCGTCACGGCAACGGTTGCACCGTGTGGGGCAATTCTTTCTTGGGCAACGATTTGGAGGGCACGGGCGGCGTGCGGCTCATCGGCGAGGATCATCTCGTCGAAGACAATTACTTCGAGCGGCTGGCCGGAACGGGCTACCGTACGGCGATCTGCATGGTGCGGGGGCAGCAGTCGCCTGCCTTGAACGGTTACTGGCAGGTGAAGAACGCCCGTGTGCGGCGCAATACGATCGTCGATTGCAAATATGCGTTCAATGTCAACTATGCAAGCAACGACGATCAAACGGTTCCCGTAGCCGGTTCCCGAATTGAGGAGAATATCGTTTCGCTCTCCTCTTCTTCGTCCTATGCCGTGTGGTGCGCTCCGACTCCCGCGCCCGACATTGAGTGGAAAAACAATACGCTCTACGGCGGTCGTCAGAGCGGCGTAAACCTCCCCGTGTCCGCTTCGGCGCCTATACTTCCCGACATGCCGTTGGCCGTGGAGATGATCCGCCAAAGCGCCGGGTGCAGTTGGAAAACCGAATAACCGAATATGAAAATGCTGAAACTTCTTTGGTCTCTGCTCGCCGTCGCGGCCGTTCTGCCCGGCGTTGCGAAAGAATATCGCGTGTCGCTGCCCGAGGTGGCCGCTGCCTTGCGCCAGGCCGGGCCGGGCGACCGCATCGTCGTCGAGGAGGGCGATTACCGCGACCTCGAACTCAAGTGGCGCGGCCGGGGTGCCGAGGGCGCTCCGCTCCGCATCGAGGCCGCCACGCCGGGCGGCGTGAAGATCGGCGGTTCGTCGTCGCTCCGCCTGGCCGGGCAGTGGCTCGAAATCGCGGGCTTCGACTTCCGCGGCGGCACGGCGCCGAAAGGGGCCGTCGTCGAGTTCCGCTGCGGGCAGGAGGTGGCCGACGACTGCCGCTTGACCGATTGCGTCATCGACGGCTACAACCCCGTGCGCCGCGACATGGCTTATAGTTACGTGATCCTCTACGGCCGCCGCAACCGCGTCGATCATTGCACCTTCAGCGGCAAGCTCAACCTCGGCGTGACGCTCATCGTCATGCTCAACGAGGAGCGTTCGCAGCAGAACTTCCACCGCATCGACCACAACCATTTCGCACCGCGTCCGGTCTACGGGTCGAACGGCGCCGAGACCATCCGTGTCGGCACCTCGCAGCAGGCTTACCGTTCGTCGAACACGCTCATCGAGGAGAACCTTTTCGAGCGTTGCGACGGCGAGGTGGAGGTCGTCTCGATCAAGTCGAGCGACAACATCATCCGCCGCAACATCTTCTTCGAGTCGCAGGGCGTGCTGGCTTTGCGCCACGGCGACCGTAATTTGGTGGAGGAGAACATCTTCATCGGCAACGGCGTCCGCAACACGGGCGGTATCCGCATCGTCAACGCCGGCCACCGCGTCGTGCGCAATACGTTGGTCGGTATCGTCGGCGAGCGTTTCTTCTCGGCGCTGGCCGTGATGAACGCCGTGCCCAATTCGCTGCCCAACCGTTATTGCCTGGTCGAGGACGTCGAGATCGCCGACAACTTGTTCGTCGATTGCTCCAACATCGAGTTCGGCACCGGCAAAGACCTCGAACGTACGCTGGCGCCCGAACGGGTCGTTTTCGAGCGCAACACCATCGTCAACAGGGCGTTGACCGAGCCGTTCATCGCCGTCGACCGCACCGACGGATTCGCATTCCGCGACAACAAGGTGGCGTTGGGTGCGAAATGTAAGTTGGAGGGCTTCAAGAACGTTGTTCCCATGCTTCCCTCGCTCCCCTCCGAAGCCGAAATGCGGGCCGGCCGGGGCGCCGCGCGCTATCGTTCGCAGTGCGGAACGCAGACGCCGGCTCCTCGCACCCATGTGCTCCGTTCGGGCGACGATCTGCCGGCCGCCGTGGAGCGTGCCGGGGCAGGGGATACGGTCGTGTTGGCCGATGCCGGGGGCGATTACCCTGTGAGCCGCGCCATGACCGTCCGTGTGCCGTTGACGATCCGTGCCGCCGGAGAGGGCGCACGGCCCGTGGTGCGTTTCGTCGGCGAGAAGGGCGACAACATGGTGACCATCGCCGACGGCGGCGAGCTGCGCATCGAGGGCATCGCCTTCTCGGGTGTGCTGGAACCCGGCAAGGCGCTGGCCAAGGTGGGCATATCGACCGCCGAGAACATGATCCGTCCCTACGACCTCTTCGTCGACAACTGCGAGTTCGCCGACTTCGGCGAGGGCGGGTTCTTCGCCATCAAGGGTACGCAGTCGACTTTCGCCGGGCGGGTCGAGATCCGCAATTCGCTTTTCCGCAACCTCTCGGGCGACGCCATCCACTACGCCGCCGAGCGCGACGACAAGGGGCGTTACAATGCCGACGACATGCTCATCGAAAATTGCTCTTTTTTCCGCATCCTGGGGCTTCCGATCAACATCTACCGCGGCGGCAGCGACGAGTCGACGGCCGGGCCGTATGTCTTCGTCCGCCGCTGCAACTTCGAGGACTGTTGCAACAAGGAGCGCGGGTCGGTCATGCGGCTCGTGGGGCCGCAGGTGCTCGCCGTCGAGGGTTGCAACTTCTCCGACAGCGGCCGCGGCGGCTGTTCGATCCGTCTCGACGAGGCGACGTGGGAGAAGGTGTCGATCGCCGATTGCAACTTGTGGAATTCGGGCCGCATCCTTTCGATGACGGGCAATGCGGTGAAAGGGCCTCTCTGCGAGCTGGAACCCGCCTATGTCGATCCCGATAATTTCGACTTCACGCAGCGCCCCGGTTCGCCGTTGGCCGAAAAACAGATAGGAACTAAAAAATAAGATCGACACTGCGATGAAAAAGACCCTCTTTCTGCTTCTCTTTGCGCTTTCGGTGCTTCCGTGCGCCGCGTCCCATCCTTCGTTGATGCTCACGCAGCGCGGCGTCGAGGCGATGCGGGCCGACCGGGGCAAGGTGCCGGCTTTCGACGCTTCGATCGCCCGCACGCTGGCGGGCGCCGATGCCGCTCTGGCCGCTCCGATCGTCGTGCCGCAGCCCCGCGACGGGGGCGGCGGTCTGACCCACGAGCGCCACAAACTCAACTACTACGAAATGGTCGACTGCGGCATCGCTTGGCAGCTCACGGGCGACGAGCGTTATGCCCGCCGCGTGGCCGACATGCTGGTTGCCTATGCCGGCCTCTATCCCACGCTGGGTTTCCACCCCGTGACGCTCTCCAAAACGCCGGGCCGCATCTTTTGGCAGACGCTCAACGAAAGCGTGTGGCTTGTCCACGCGTCGATGGCCTACGATTGCGTCTACGACTTCATGACCCCTGCCCAGCGGAAGCGGGTCGAGCGCGATCTGTTCCGTCCGATGGCCGATTTCCTGATGAACGGCCTGGAGGGCAACCGCGAGAACAACAAGGTCTTCAACCGCATGCACAACCATGCCACCTGGGCCACTGCGGCCGTGGGCATGATCGGCATGGCGATGGACGACGAGGAGCTTGTGCATAAGGCGTTGTACGGGAGCGATGGCACGGGCCGCAACGGCGGGTTCATGCAGCAGCTCGACTGTCTCTTCTCGCCCGACGGTTACTTTACCGAGGGGGCCTACTACCAGCGTTACGCCATCTGGCCCTTCATGGTCTTCGCGCAGTGTCTGGAAAACAACCGGCCCGAGCTGGGTATCTTCGCCTACCGCGACGGCATCCTCAAGAAAGCCGTTGCGACGCTCTTGCAGCTCGCCTACGAGGGTCGGTTCATGCGCTTCAACGATGCCCTCGAAAAGGGTTACGACGCCCAGGAGCTGGTCTACGCCGTCAATATCGCCTATAACGCCGATCCGTCGAACAAGCAGTTGCTCGACGTGGCGGCCCGTTATCAGGGCTGGGTGCTTCCCTCGGACGCCGGTTACGCCGTGGCGCGCGACATCGCCCGCGGCCAGGCGCAGCCTCTGTGTTTTGCGAGCGCCCTCTACCGCGACGGACGTCAGGGCGACGAGGGCGGCGTGGCCGTCATCCGTTCGACCGATCCGGTGCTCAACAGCGCCGTGACGCTCAAAGCCACCGCCCACGGCTTGAGCCACGGCCACTACGACAAGCTGACGCTGGCCTACTATGATAACGGCCACGAGGTGCTGGCCGACTACGGCGCCGCCCGCTGGCTCAACATCGAAGCCAAGTACAAGGGCCACTATACGCGCGAAAACCGTTCGTTCGCCATGACGACCGTGGCCCATAATACGCTGGTCGTCGACGAGCGTTCGCACTTCGGTGGCAGCTACAACGAGTCGATGAAGCACCATTCCGACATCCTTTTCGCCGATTTCTCGCGCGAGGGCGTGCAGATCGTCTCGGCCAGGGAGGAGAACGCTTATCCCGAGGTGCGGATGCAGCGCACGGTGGCTTACGTGACGACGCCTTTCCTGCAATATCCGCTGATCCTCGACCTCCTGCGGGCCGAAAGCGGCACGGAGCACCGCTACGACTATCCGATCTGGTACTGCGGGCAGATGGTGAGCGTCGATTTTCCCTATGAGAAGGCCCTCGCGACGATGAACGTCTTGGGCGACACCGACGGCTACCGCCACCTCTGGAAGCAGGCTTGGGGCCGCAATGCGCAGTCGGGCACTTCGTGCTTTACGTGGATTCAGGGCGACCGTTTCTACTCGCTTTCGACCGCTACGACGCCCGACACCGAAATGGTCTTCGCCCAGACCGGGGCCAACGATCCCGATTTCAACCTCCGCACCGAAAAGGCCTACATCGTCCGCGAGCAGGCCAAGCGCGACCACACGTTCTTCTCGTCGCTCGAAACCCACGGCACCTACGACCTCCAGGTCGAGCAGTCGGACAATCTGACCGCCTCGTGCCGCGGCGTGCGGCTCTTGTGCGACACGCCCGACCACACCGTGGCGCTGGCCGAGTACGAGAGCGGGCACCGCGTGGTGCTCTGCGTGGCCAACCGGGCCGCAGGCGCCGACCGGCGCCACGAGGTCGCGACCTCCGAGGGCACGTTCGTGTGGAGCGGCCCCTACGATATCCGAATCGACTAACCGATTAAAAACCGCAATGATATGAAAACACGCAGCGAAACGTTCCAGTTGGAGAACGAAATGCAGTGGGAGCATCCCGCACCGGGCATCGCCCGTCAGATCATGGGCTACGACGGCCAGCTGATGATCGTCAAGGTCAAGTTCGACAAGGGAGCCGTCGGCACGCTCCACGAACACTTCCACAGCCAGGCCACCTATGTCGCCAGCGGCAAGTTCGAGTTGACGATCGGCGACCAGAAACGCATTCTCGAAGCCGGCGACGGCTACTACGTGGCGCCCGACGAACTCCACGGATGCGTCTGCCTCGAACCGGGCATCCTGATCGACACCTTCTCGCCCCACCGCGAAGATTTCCTTAAAAAGTAGACGGCGCCATGAAGATCAAAGGTTTCCGATGGGTCGTCCTGGGGTTGATCGTCGTGGTGACGATCATCAACTACCTCGACCGCGGCACGCTCAACTACATGTGGGTGGCCAATACGAAAATCGTGTGTCCGGCGGGCGGATTCGTCTACGACGAGGCGGCCGGGGTCTACGACGCGACCGTCGACGGCGAGCACATGCGGCTTGCGGCCGACGAGGTGTCGGTGTTGCCCGACGGGTCGATCGAGTACGTGCGCTACGGCGGCATCGCCAAAGATCTGGGGTTGATCGATACCTCGGCTCCTATTGAGCAGCAGCAACAGCAGTCCAAGAGCTTGTTGGCCGTCGTTACCATGTTTTTTATGGTGGCCTACGGCATCAGCCAGCTCGTCTCGGGCCGCATCTACGACAAGATCGGCACGCGCCGCGGCTTCACCCTCTCGGCCCTGCTGTGGGGCGGAGCCGATGCCCTGGCGTCGATTTCGACAGGTTTGAAGTCGTTGACTTTCTTCCGTGTCATGCTCGGTCTGGGCGAGGCGGGGCCGTGGCCCGGCACCACCAAGTCCAACGCTGAGTGGTTTCCGCAGAAGGAGCGCGCTTTCGCGCAGGGCATTTTCGGCGCCGCCGCGTCGGTGGGTTCGGTCATCGCTCCGGTGCTCATTCCCGTGTTGTTCCTCGCCTTCGGCTGGCGCGTCACGTTCGTCGTCGTCGGTTCGTTGGGCATGCTGTGGGTCGTACCTTGGCTCCTGATCAACAAGAAAGGCCCCAAGGAGCATCCGTGGGTGACCGACGAGGAGCGCCATTACATCCTCTCCGGGCAGCCCGAGTGCCGCGTTTCGTGCGACACGGCCAAGACGTGGGGCCAGCTCCTCTCCGAGCGGAAGAACTACGCCGTCATCCTGGGCCGCTTCTTCCTCGATCCCATCTGGTGGATGTTCGTCACGTGGCTGCCGATCTATCTGATCGAGGTCTTCGGATTGGACATCAAGCAGATCGCCATGTCGGCGTGGGTGCCCTACGTGGGTGCCGCCGTCGGGTCGGTGGCCGGAGGTTGGTTCTCCGGAATGTTGATCGCCCGCGGCAAGAGCGTCAACTTCGCCCGCAAGGCGGCGATGGTCGTCGGCGGCTGCATCATCGTGCCCGGCATGGCGCTGGCCGCCGTGGCTTCGTCGGCTACGATGGCCGTGGTCATGATGGCTTTCATTTTGGGCGGCTACCAGTTCGTGATGACCAACATCCAGACTCTGGTAAGCGACTTCCAGACCGGCAAGGCCGTCGGTTCGCTGGCCGGACTGGGCGGCGCGGCGGCCGTGTTGGGAACGATCGTTTCGATCTTGCTGGTGCCCTACCTCACGCAGAGCGGCGTGTGGACGTTGTTCTTCGTGCTGGGCGGGTCGCTCGTGCCGGCCAGCCTCTTGTGCGTCTTCCTCTTCGGCGGGCGTATCGAGCAGGTGAAAAACAAGTAGACAAATCCTTTTCAAAAGTACTCAAAATTATAAAGCATTATGAAACTCAATGGTAAAGTTGCCGTCGTGACGGGCGGCGCCCGCGACCTGGGTCGCGCGATTTCGGTGAAATTGGCTGCGGAAGGAGCCAAGGTATGCCTCAATTATTTCGACAATCCCGACGATGCGCAGAAGACGCTCGACATGATCAAGGCCGACGGCGGCGAGGCCATCGCCGTGCAGGGCGACATGACCAAGGCTGCCGACGTGAAGAAGCTCTTCGCCGAGGCCGGCAAGGCGTTCGGCGGTAAGGTCGATATCCTGGTAAACGTTGTCGGCGGCATCGTCGGCCGTAAGAAGATCGTCGAGCAGGACGAGGCATGGTACGACTTCCTGATGGACGTCAACATGCGTTCGGTGTTCCTCTGCACCCGCGAGGTTGTGCCCATGATGCCTGCCGGCGGTTCTATCGTCAACTTCTCGTCGCAGGCCGCACGCGACGGCGGCGGCCCCGGTGCTTCGGTCTACGCTACGGCCAAGGCGGCCGTCATGTGCCACACCCGTGCCATGGCCAAGGAACTCGGCCCCCAGGGCATCCGCGTCAACGCGCTGGCTCCGGGTATGATCAACACCTCGTTCCACGACCGCTTCACCAAGCCCGAGGCGCGCGAGAACCTGCACAACACGGCGCCTCTGCGCCGCGAGGGCGAGGCTTCGGAGGTCGCCGACTTGGTTTGCTACCTGGCCAGCGACGAGTCGAGCTACCTCACCGGCACCAACATCGACATCAACGGCGGTACGCTTTTCTCGTAGAGGAAAGGCGCCCGTATCAAAGAAATCGGCGGACCTGCAAGGGTCCGCCGATTTCCTTTTCTCTGTTCGGTTTGTCTTTCGGACCGCAGCCTGCGGAGGCACGCCGAATTCTCAAATCCCCGTCCTTAACGTTGCGGGCCTCCGCCGGAGGAGGCTGCGGCCCGCGCGGCTTTCAGAGCCGCCGAAATGCCAGCGGGGTGTTTTTGGCAGACAAGTATCGATTATTCATTTTGTGGCTCTGTCCGTCCGGAACGGGATCGCCGGCATGCCCAGCGTGTTGGCCAGGTTGCCGGGGGCGTAGTTGCGGAACGAGTAGCGTACGGCTGCCGGCTCCGCTACTTCGGGCGCCGAGACCTCGACAACGGGTTTCGACGTCACGATGCGGGCCGCGGCAGGGTAGAACTTGCCGTCTTGGCCCGCTATTTCGAATCCCGTCACTTCGGCGGTCTGCGGAGTCAGACCGAATCGGGCGTTGTCGAACCGCACGAGGGCCTTGCCGTCGGCGAACTCCACACCGGCATATCGTACGGCCAATGCGTCGCCCAACTTCCGTTTGTAGGCCTTGACGAGGGCCGCGGCCGCCAGCCGTTCGCCCACCGGGCGTTTGCGCCGCGGGTGGATGCAGCGTTCCTCGCCCAGGTCGGTGGTCGAAATCATCGCCGCGTTGGGTATGAGTGCCAGCGCATCGCTCTGCGCTTCGACGAGCAGGGCCGCATCGGTCTCCGAAGCCCCTTTGTAGGCATGCGGGGCGATCTGTACATAGAGAAACGGCATGCGGTTCTTGTCATCGCCCCACTGCGTCCGCCAATAGGCCGCCAGCCCTTCCATGAGCCGGGCATAGCGCGGCGCTTCCTTGCGGTTCGATTCGCCTTGGTACCACGCGAAGCCGCGGGCCGTGAATCCGGCCACCGGAGCCATCAGACCGTTGTAGAGCAGGCCGCATTTGGCGCGGGGTTCGATCTTGGGATCGGCGTTGATCTTCGCCGTGTCGTAGCCCAGTCCGGCGAGCGTCGCTGCGTCCATCCAGGCTTCGATCTTCGAGCCGCCCCAGCTCGTCGAGACGATCCCCACAGGTACGCCCAGCGCCTGCGTCAGCGCCCGGGCGAAGAAGTAGGCCGTCGCGCTCATGCGCAGAGCCGTCTCGGGCGCCGGCACTTCCCAGCGCCCCTCGAAGTCGTGCTGCGGCGTCGCCGCTTCGCGCTTGGGCAGCGTGATCATGCGGATGCGGTCGCGATATTCGCCCGCTTCGAGAGCTGCGGGCAGCGCTTCGTCGACGGGCTGTCCCGTGTAGCCGCGCAGGGGCATGTACATGTTCGATTGGCCCGAGCAAATCCACACTTCGCCTATCAGCACGTTCTTCCACCGGAGTTCCGAATCGGCGTCGCGCAGGGTGAGCGTCTGCGGGGCGTACGATCCCGCGGGGGTCGGTACTTTCGCTTCCCAGCGCCCCTCCTTGACCGGGGCGCGGAATTCCTCGTCGCTCCACGAAGTCTTCACCACCACCTCGCGGGCATCGGAGCCGCCCCAGAGCCGCACGTTCTGCTGTTGTTGCAGCACCATGTTGTCGCCGAAGATGGCCGGGGCGCTCACTTTGGCTCCGGCGGGCAGTCCTGCGACCGTGAGGAGCAAAACCAATACGATGCGTTTCATGGCGTCAGAGGTTTTCGGCCAGGAAATCGACCGTCGCGAAGAACACCTCCTCCATCTTGTCCGAGGCCTTGGCGCTCAGGTTATGGTCGTAGTTCTCGTAGACCCGGAGGTCGACTTTGGCACCGCGGCGGCGGAGCGCATCGGCGAAATCCTTGCTTTGGGCGCATTCTACAGTGATGTCGGCCGTGCCGCAGAAAAGCAGTGCTGCGGGAACCTTCTTTTTGGGGATGAGCGCTGCCGGCGAGGCGGCTTGCAGGATTTTCGGGTCGCGGTCGCAGAAGTAGGCGATGCGCTGGGCGTCCTTGGTCTTCTGGCAGATGGCGGCCGTGCGGAGGTCGTAGATGCCCGACGTGCCGACGAAGGCCTTCGCTTCGGGAGTCGTCATGGCCCCCACGGCGGCCAGGTGGGCGCCTGCCGAGTTGCCCACGAAGCCCATGCGCGCGGGGTCGATGTTCAGTTCTGCGGCGTGGTCGCGGACATACTGCACGGCGGCCCGGATGTCGGCGGCCGAAACGCGCACGTCGGCCCCCGGCTGCGGAGCCAGCGAGTAGGCGATGCGCACGCCCGTCACCCCTTTCTGCTTGGCCATGTACTGCGACAGCACGCGGAACGTGCCGTTGTTGCCGCGCGACCAGCCGCCGCCGTGGACGTAGAAGACGACGGGTGCCGGCTTGTCGCTCTGCGCCAGGTCGACGGCTATCTGCAGTTCGTAGCCCTCGTGGGTCGTGTAGACTATTTCGCGCACCTCCACGCCCTTGTAGTCGCGGCTCTGGAGACGCTGGCGTTCGTAGGTGTAGGGCACCAGCAGGTCGTCGATAGCGTCGAGGTCGACGACGCGGGCGTAGCGCGCACGGTTCATCAGTTCGTAGGAGCCGTCGGCCTGCTGCGCGAGTTTCATCGAGTAGCGATTGGTCGGCTGCACGGCCTGCTGGGCCGAGGCCGTGAATGTCGCTGCCAGGAGCGCGGCGAAAAGAAGTTTTTTCATAAAGGTAAGGTTTGAAGTTATCGGGTTTTTTATTACTTTTGTTCATCGTCCGAAATTGGTTAACCAAAATCGGACGTCAGCAAAGATAACCTGAATCGACTACAAAACCAAATCATGAAACGATTTATTTTCGCCTGCTCCGTTTTCTTCGTTCTGGCCTGTTCGGGCCGTTCGTTCGAGGTGCCCCCGGTGCCCGAAAATCCGCAGCCGCCGTCGCAGCCCGAACCGGCGTTGCGCGAGGGCGAACTGCGCGCCGACGGCGATACGGCCGGCACCTATGCGCTGATCGTCGGCTGCGGCTACAACTACGAGACGCCCGACACCTCCAACGACCACGCCGCCGAACCGTTCCAGCACATCCGCCAGTCGTGGGACGAGGAGTTGCAGCGCCATGTTTTCGACTTCCACATCCATATCGACATCGACGACGACCGCGGCAAGCCCAACATCACCGACCGCCAGCGCAACGAAATCAAGACCGACGGCCATTCGCCCGCCTCGATGGTGGGGCAGCAGGGCGAGGAGATGCTTTTCCGCTGGAAGTTCCGCCTGCCCGAGGGGATGCTGACCACGCAGCAGTTCTGCCACGTGCATCAGATCAAGGGCATCGACAACGCTGCCGGCACGGCCGACGTCTCGATGCCGGTCATCACCTTCACGGCCCGCACGCTCTCCAACGGCAAGCGGCAGTTGCAGGTCATCTACGTTCCGCCCACGAGCGCGGGCGGCGGCAACCGCTACCTGGCCCGTGCCGATCTGGACGATTTCCTGGGCGAGTGGGTCGAGGCCGAGGAGCGCATCGTCTGCGGCGCCGAAGGGAGCTACCGGCTGTCGGTCCGGCGCCTGCGCGACGGCCGTCAGCTGCTTTCCGTACCCTTTACCCCGTTGGCCATGTGGCGCGACGGAACGACCGGCATGCGCCCGAAGTGGGGCATCTACCGCAGCTTCGGCAAGGCCGGGGCACTGAAATCCGAACTGCGCGACGAAATCCTGAAGTTCGCCGATTTCGAGGTCGAAAAACTGGCGCGATAGGCTGTCGGGAGTTCCCGATTTCCAGCATCCGTGCTCTGGGCCTGGTTTCTTTCCGTTTGTTTCCGGCATCCGTTTTTCGGGTTCCGGACAACGTGATTATTGTAGGTCTTTTTTTTGGTTTGATTGGTTTTTTTGCGACCTTTGTATTCCCAAACGAGAAAAACCCTTATGAACTACGCTCCTGGCATCTCCCAGGTGGAGGAGGTGCTCAAATATATCAAGGAACAACTCTATTCCGGAAGGTTGCAGCCCGGCGAACGGCTTCCGGCCGAACGGCGTCTGGCCGAAAAGCTGGGCGTGGGGCGCGCCCATGTGCGTGCGGCGTTCCAGAAACTCGAATTCTACGGCATCGTCCAGACCTTCCCCCAGAGCGGCACGGTCGTGGCCCGGGAGACGATGCAGGTGCTCGAACGCATGATCACCGATGCGTTGCAGATTCAACCCTACGATTTCGCGTCGCTGGTCTATGTACGCGAACTTCTTGAGACCGAGGCTTTGCGCCTCTGTGCCCGCAACCGCACCGAGGAAGACCTGGCCGTTATCGAGGAGGCGCTCTCGGCGTGCGAAGATTCGTTCGTCACGGACGATCGTGTGTCGAAAGATTTCGCCTACCACCAGGCCTTGGCGCGCGGCGCCCACAATCCGGTCATCGCATCGTTGTTGCTGGTCATCACGCCCGATGTTTTGCGCTACTACCAGCGTTATCGGGTTTGCGCCGTGCCCATGGACGAGGTGTGCTTCGAACATCGCGAGCTGTTGCGCTGCGTGCGCGAGCGCGACGAGGAGGGGTGTGTCGCCATGTTGCAGCGCCACCTCAAATCCATCCGCGAATTCTCACTCGCCAACAATCAGGAAAACCATTTTCTGGAGTAATATACGGCTGAAGCGATACGGGATGTCCGGAAAACAAATGTTTTCCGGACGTTTTCTTGTGTGGGCCGCTTTTCCGACCCGATTCTCCGAACATCGGGGCTGCCGGCATGCACATTCCTGGCAATATGCAGTGCGTCGGAATAAAAGGTTGTCTACATCAAACTGCAATGGAAAGAGGCGCGCAGGCTACAAATGACCGTCTGCGATGACAATCAGAGCTATAAGCGCATAAAATATACCGCCCAACCAATAAATGGCTTTCGCCTGAATGGGGTGTTCTGCCTTGTTGCGATAGGCTACAATAAAAGGCATCGCAGGCAATGCGATCACAAAAACCACTGCCGCGGGCAACTTGATTGCAAGTCGCAGTGTTGCCGCACACAGGTAGTAGATGCCCATGACGGCGAGCCATATTGTTATCAGCGTACCCATACGCACCGAATATACGAATAATTTTCCGAATGGCAAACATTCTCTAATCCCATGCTTTCACTCGACGGTTGTATTTTCTTGGTCTGCATCGAACCGCAACAGAAAAATAACTATATTTGCATCGAAGCGCAGACTTCTGGTCATCAATAAGACATGTCGCCCCGCGGGTGAAGGAGGCATGGAAAGGCTTAGCAGATAGCAGCGGGAGGATGCGTTAGCCCGAAGTGGATCGGCAGCACTGGAGTATCAACCCGTTGAAACAGCACGGGCGACCGCCAAGAGCTGTGAAGCGAAGTATAAGGGAGCATTGCTCCCTTTGCTTTTTTTGACCGGCAGCCTGCGGCAGCATTTGAGACAGGGGCTTTGTTTCGACGGATTCTTCTTCAAGAGATTTCAACATTTTGCCGATAGTGCCAAGCAAAGGTGCTGCCGCTTGCCGTTGAATGGATCGGCAATCTTGGCTGCCCGGCTTTGAAGTCTGCATAGTTCTGGCTCTTACAGAACGCCTGATTGAGCCTTGCACCTCCGCCAGGGTCTTGCCTGCCGAAAAGCGGAGCCGACCAGCTCCACCGCGAGTCCTACATCGAACCACAACTAATAAATATCGACCTCGCAGTTGAATGTGGAGTTCTACATCGAACCACAACTATGGGGCTGCGAGACCGACTGCATGGTGGTTGTGTATTATTCTATTTCTACATCAAACCACAACGAAAGAGCGGGACAAATACCTTGAAACCCGTTGTATATTATTTCTGTTCTACATCAAACCACAACAATCGGCTGTCTCGACAATGTAGGCCCGACGCTGTATATTATTTTAGTTCTACATCAAACCACAACATGACTTTCTCGCCTCGTTGCAGAAGTCCAGTTGTATATTATTTTAGTTCTACATCAAACCACAACGCGGCAACCACGACACTGACCACGCCGGCAGTTGTATATTATTTGAATTCTACATCAAACCACAACATTGGCCGCGTGCGAAGCGATGGCGTTGTATATTATTCTATTTCTACATCAAACTACAACCGGCCGCGGCACGTGGGCCAGCAATCCGTGTTGTATATTATTCTATTTCTACATCAAACCACAACGCGGCAACCACGACACTGACCACGCCGGCAGTTGTATATTATTTGAATTCTACATCAAACCACAACCAGCAATCGCCAAGTCAAAGAGGCGAACGAGTTGTATATTATTTGAATTCTACATCAAACCACAACGCCCAGTCCGATCTGGTAAGCCACGCCGTCGTTGTATATTATTTGAATTCTACATCAAACCACAACCACGAAGTCGGGGATGTCCTTTCCGGTCTTGTTGTATATTATTTGAATTCTACATCAAACCACAACAGAGAATCGCCGTCTCTCCACCGAGAACGGGTTGTATATTATTCTTGTTCTACATCAAACCACAACCGCAGTCACGAAACCGTAAAAAAATACCCCGTTGTATATTATTCTTGTTCTACATCAAACCACAACTCTCGGGGCCGATACGTACAACTTGAACTTGTTGTATATTATTCTTGTTCTACATCAAACCACAACGGAAAACTCCGCCACGCTGGCGACCGACACGTTGTATATTATTCTTGTTCTACATCAAACCACAACTTCGCGCACCAGGCGATTCTCGAACCCTCGGTTGTATATTATTTGAATTCTACATCAAACCACAACCGAGCCATAGCACAATCTTTACAACATAACGTTGTATATTATTTGAATTCTACATCAAACCACAACGTGGCACGGCAGCTAGGTAATTCTCAACGGTTGTATATTATTTGAATTCTACATCAAACCACAACAGTTCGTCGCAGCGTGGGGTGGCGTTCCCGGTTGTATATTATTTGAATTCTACATCAAACCACAACTTTATACGCCGCAATGTCATCTTCGCGTTTGTTGTATATTATTTGAATTCTACATCAAACCACAACCATCGCGCACTACATCCGGCACGGGTTCTAGTTGTATATTATTTGAATTCTACATCAAACCACAACTGCCCGAGACGAGTATCTCGTAGTTCGGTGTTGTATATTATTTGAATTCTACATCAAACCACAACTGCCCGAGACGAGTATCTCGTAGTTCGGTGTTGTATATTAT
>JAIECN010000005.1:0-1126 GCA_029068505.1 Alistipes sp. | reverse complement strand
TTGAATTCTACATCAAACCACAACGTTACGATACCCTCGTCGCCGTATGTTTCGGTTGTATATTATTTGAATTCTACATCAAACCACAACGAAACAGAAGCAGGCAAATTAATCACATTGTTGTATATTATTTGAATTCTACATCAAACCACAACTTTACTCCATCCTGTTCTCGAAACGACACTGTTGTATATTATTTGAATTCTACATCAAACCACAACTGGAGAAAAAGAGTGGTGGGGGTGGTATCAGTTGTATATTATTTGAATTCTACATCAAACCACAACCCTGCGCATTATACCTTATTACGCGCGCGGGTTGTATATTATTTGAATTCTACATCAAACCACAACTACATGCACAGCCACAGAGGCGCATCGCGGTTGTATATTATTTGAATTCTACATCAAACCACAACTGCGCGCCGCCTGGTCATCGGAGAGCCAGCGTTGTATATTATTTGAATTCTACATCAAACCACAACCGTTCGGCGAGGTGTTCGGCATGCCGATCCGTTGTATATTATTTGAATTCTACATCAAACCACAACCTTCAAATCCTTGCGGAACTTGTAGATCTCGTTGTATATTATTTGAATTCTACATCAAACCACAACTGTTTTGTATGGCATGCCGGAGCAGGTCGAGTTGTATATTATTTGAATTCTACATCAAACCACAACGATGAAGCCACGATGTCGAAACTGATGCGGTTGTATATTATTTGAATTCTACATCAAACCACAACTCCGATTGCGCACAGTTCCCGAAGATTGCCGTTGTATATTATTTGAATTCTACATCAAACCACAACATGCGGGCGAACGATGCTTTCCGTTCCCAGGTTGTATATTATTTGAATTCTACATCAAACCACAACTATACAGAAGAATAGGATTTTTAAGGTACTGTTGTATATTATTTGAATTCTACATCAAACCACAACGGCTCTTCGCAAGGCTGAGTTTGCCTGGCGGTTGTATATTATTTGAATTCTACATCAAACCACAACTACGGTTCCGGCTCCAGTGGTGCGTCTAAAGTTGTATATTATTTGAATTCTACATCAAACCACAACGAGGTACTCCCAGTCAAATATAAACATCTGACGCTGCCGACGAAGAGGA
>JAIECN010000049.1 GCA_029068505.1 Alistipes sp. | reverse complement strand
ATCGAGCAGGACAAGGCCCTGCTCGACGTGCAGCGCGAGGTGGTCTCCAACCTCACGAAGAACATCGAGGTGCGCTCCCCGATTTCGGGCGTCGTCACGGCCCGCAACTACGAGTCGGGCGATCTGTTCGCCGCGCAGCCTATTCTGCACGTCATGCAGATCGATCCCTTGAAGGTCGTGGTCAACATCTCGGAGCAGTATTTCCCCAACGTGCGCCTGGGCATGCCCGTGGAGCTGATGGTCGACATCTTCCCCGATAAGACCTTCACGGGTGCCGTGTCGTTGATCTATCCCGCGCTCGACCCCGCCACGCGTACGTTCAAGGTCGAGGTGCGCGTGCCCAATGCCGACCGCACGCTGCGTCCCGGCATGTATGCCCGCACGATCTTCGACATGGGCGAGAAGCAGGGCACCCTGGTGCCCGACGTCGCCATACAGAAGCAGGTCGGCACCGCCGAGCGCTACCTCTACGTCATCGTCGGCGATTCGGTCGCCGAGCGCCGCGCCGTGAAGCCGGGCCGTCAGGTCGGCGACCGCGTGGATGTGCTTTCCGGCGTCGCGCCGGGCGAGCAGGTGGCCGTCACGGCGCTTTCGAAGCTCTTCGACGGAGCCAAGGTCACCATCAAACAGGATTAAAGCCGCCGACCCATGAAAATCTACGAAAGCGCGGTTCGCAAACCGATTTCCACGATTCTCTTGTTCGTGGGCGTGATCGTCTTCGGCTTGTTCTCGCTCATGAACCTGGCCGTGGACCAGTATCCCGAGATCGAAATCCCGCAGATTTCGGTCATCACGATGTACCCCGGCGCCAATGCCGCCGACATCGAGACCAACATCACGCGCGTATTGGAGGATAACCTCAATACGGTGAACAACCTCAAGAAGCTGACTTCCAAGTCGCAGGACAACGTCTCGATGATCACCGTCGAGTTCGAATACGGCTCCGACCTCAACGAGGGCGCCAACGAAATCCGCGACGTGGTGTCGCGCGTGCAGTCCGAGCTGCCCGACGACGTGGACTATCCCACGATCTTCAAGTTCTCCACGTCGATGATCCCCGTGATGATGCTCGCCGTGACGGCCGAGGAGAGCTATCCGGCGCTCAACAAGATTCTCGACGACAAGTTGGTCAACGTTCTCAACCGCGTCGACGGCGTGGGCGCCGTCTCGGTCGTGGGCGCTCCCGAGCGCGAGATACAGATCAACGTCGATCCTACGAAGCTCGACGCCTACGGGCTTTCGGTCGAGCAGCTCGGACAGATCATCGCCGCCGAGAACGTCAACATCCCCAGCGGTACGATCGACATCGGCAACAACACCTTCAACATCAAGGCCGACGGCGAGTTCAAGCTCTCCGACGAGTTGCGCAAGGTCGTGGTTTCGAACCTCGGCGGCCGCACCGTGATGCTCACCGACGTGGCCGAAATCCGCGATACGCTCGAAAAGGCCACCATGGACGAGCGCGTCAACGGCAAGCGCGGCGTGCGCGTGATCTTCCAGAAGCAGTCGGGTTCGAATACCGTGGATATCGTCCACCAGATCCAGAGCCGCCTGCCCGAGATCCAGCGCTCGTTGCCCAAGGACGTCAAGATGGAGTTGATCTACGAGGCTTCGCAGGAGATCACCGATGCCATCGGGTCGCTCTCCGAGACGGTCATGTATGCTTTCATCTTCGTCGTGCTCGTCGTCATGATCTTCCTCGGGCGCTGGCGTGCCACGTTCATCATCTGCATGACCATCCCCGTGTCGTTGATCTGTTCGTTCATCTATTTGTTCGCCACCGGATCGACGCTCAACATCATTTCGCTCTCCTCGCTTTCGATCGCCATCGGTATGGTCGTCGACGATGCCATCGTGGTGCTCGAAAACATCACTTCCCACATCGAGCGCGGCTCCAATCCCAAGGAGGCGGCCATCTACGCCACTAACGAGGTGTGGTTGTCGGTCATCGCCACCACGCTGGTCGTCGTCGCCGTGTTCCTGCCCCTGACGATGGTGCCGGGCATGGCCGGCATTCTGTTCCGCGAGTTGGGTTGGATCGTGACGATCGTCGTCTGCGTCTCCACCACGGCGGCCATTTCGCTCACGCCCATGATGTCGGCCTATTTGCTCAAGCTCGACGGCGGTGTCCACGATTACAAGGGCATCGGCGTGATCTACAAGCCTATAGACCGTGCCCTGGAGTGGCTCGACAACGCTTACGCCCGGGCGCTCGACTGGGTGGTGCATCACCGCCGCATCACTTTCGGTTCGATGATGCTGCTCTTCCTCGCTTCGCTGGGACTCGTCGCGCAGGTGCCTACCGAGTTCTTCCCGCCGTCGGACAACAGCCGTATTTCGGCTATCGTCAAACTGGAGCAGAACCTCTCGATGGAGTATACCGCCCGCATCGCCCGTCAGATCGACAGCATCGTCTACGCGAAGTTCCCCGAGGTGGTCATCGTCTCGGCTTCGGCCGGCGCCAACTCGTCGGATAATGCGTTCGCCGCCATGCAGACCACCGGTTCGCACATCATCAACTACAACATGCGTCTTTCCGACGTCGCCGACCGCGAGCGTACGATCTACGACATTTCCGACTTGCTGCGCAAGGAGCTGGACGGCATTCCCGAGGTGCGGCAGTATACTGTCACGCCGGGCGGCATGTCGGGCGGCATGAGCGGTTCGGCCACGGCCAACATCAAGGTCTTCGGTTACGACATGGACGTCACGAACGCCATCGCCAACGACCTCAAGGATAAGTTGGCCGCCTTGGAGGGTACGCGCGACGTGCAGCTTTCGCGCGACGACCTGCGCCCCGAATACAATGTCGTCTTCGACCGCGACCGGTTGTCCTACTACGGCATGAACAGCGCCACGGCGGCGCAGGCCGTGCGCAACCGCATCGACGGTCTGACGGCTTCCAAGTATCGCGAGGACGGCGATGAGTACGACATCATCGTCCGTTACGGCGAGCAGTTCCGCACACGGATCGAGGATGTCGAGAACATCACCCTCTACAACATGCAGGGCCGGCCCGTCAAGCTCAAGGAGGTCGGCAAGGTGCAGGAGGAGTATGCCGCGCCCGAAATCCAGCGCGAGAACCGCCAGCGCGTCATCACCGTGCAGTCGACCTTGGGTGCCGGCGTGGCCTTGGGCGACGTGATCGCCGAGATCCAGGAGTTGATCGCCGACTATCCGCTGCCCGACGGCGTAGACCTCGAAATCGGCGGTACGGTCGAGGATCAGGGCGATGCTTTCCGCGACTTGTTGACGCTCTTCGCGTTGATCGTCATCCTGGTTTATATCGTCATGGCCACGCAGTTCGAGTCGCTCAAGTTCCCGTTCATCATCATGTTCACCATTCCGTTCGCCTTCACGGGCGTCTTCTTGGCTTTGTGGATGACTTCCACGCCCTTGTCGCTCATCGCCTTGATCGGCGCCATCATGCTGGTGGGCATCGTCACGAAGAACGGTATCGTCATGGTCGACTACATGAACCTCTTGATCGAGCGCGGCTCGGGTGTCTTCGACGCCGTGATCGCCGGCGGCAAGAGCCGTCTGCGCCCCGTCCTGATGACTTCGTTCACCACCATTCTGGGCATGTTGCCTCTGGCCATCGGCACGGGTGCCGGTTCGGAGACTTGGCAGCCCATGGGTATCGCCGTCATCGGCGGTCTGACTTTCTCGACGATCCTCACGTTGTTCATGGTGCCGGTGCTCTATTCGATCATGGTCAACCGCGCCCAGCGCAAGGAGCGCGAGAAACAGGCCCGGCTGGCCACCCAGCAGCAGGCCGGCAATTGAAAAAGTTGATTTTCCGTTCCGAAGCCGTTGCCGTCTTCCGATCGTGCGGCGTGCTTCGGAACGAACCAAGAAAAAAGATATGAAAGCAGTATTTTTGTCTTACAACCAGGCCCTCACCGACCGGGTAAATCATATTCTCGACGAGCAGGGCATCCGCGGCTTCACCCGCTGGGCTTTGACCGAGGGCCGCGGTTCGGTCGACGGCGAACCCCATTACGGAACGCATGCTTGGCCGTCGATGAATGCGTCGGTGCTGGCCATCGTCGAGGACCGGCAGCTCGAACCCTTGATGGAGGCGTTCCGGGCCATGGATGCCGCCACCAAAATGCAGGGTTCCCGTGCATTCTATTGGAATATCGAAGGCGGATTCTGAAACCGGGAGGAGCACCGGACGAATCCTGCAGGTATTTTCGTCCGTTCTGCTTTTTCGGAGGTTCCGTAGCCCGCTTCCGGGTTTTTACGCGTTGCTTCGGCAGCGCGTTTTTTTGCGTTTCCGTCGTGCCTCGGCCTTGTCCGGCGGTTCTTGCTTTCGAAAAAGCGGGCCGGTTGTTGCGTCCATTGCCCGTCTTCGCTGCCTGCGGCCGTTTTCGCTCATAAATCGGGAGTAAATTATAAATTAAGCGTTTTATCTTTGTATCTTATGAAGCTCGCTTTTTTGGGAACAGGCACTTCGCAGGGCGTGCCGGTGATCGGGTGCCGTTGTGCGGTCTGCGCTTCGCAGGATGCACGCGACAACCGCCTGCGTACGTCGGCGATGGTCGAGACCCGCGGCGTGCGGTTGGTGATCGACGCCGGGCCTGATTTCCGTTGCCAGATGCTCCGCACGGGCGTGCGGCAGATCGATGCCATTCTGCTGACGCACGAGCACAAAGACCATACGGGTGGGTTGGACGACGTGCGGGCGTTCAATTTCGTCGATTATCCGCCGACCGTCCGCAGCGTCGATATTTTCGCCGCACCTGCCGCCGCAGCCGTCGTGCGCAAGGATTTCGACTACGCTTTCGCGGCGAACAAGTACCGCGGCGTGCCGGTGATCGGATTGCACGAGATCGACCCCGCGGAGCCGTTCGAGGTCAAGGGCGTGAAGATCGTCCCTGTCGCCGGTCATCATTCGC
This sequence comes from Alistipes sp., assembly GCA_029068505.1. Classification (GTDB taxonomy): domain Bacteria; phylum Bacteroidota; class Bacteroidia; order Bacteroidales; family Rikenellaceae; genus Alistipes. Next base: position 3,883 of record JAIECN010000049.1, on the reverse strand, counting down.
CGCGCTTCACCGTCACCGGTTACCGCATCGGGCCGTTGGCTTATCTTACCGATTTCAAGACGATCGCCGACCCCGAGGTCGAGAAGTTGCGCGGTGTCGAAGTGTTGGTGGTCAATGCTTTGCGGTTTGCGCCGCACGATTCCCATTTCAACGTCGACGAGGCGCTCGCCCTCATCCGGCGCGTCGGGCCGCGCAGGGCTTACCTTACGCACATGTCCCACGAGATCGGTCTGCATGCCGCGACCGACCCGGCCTTGCCCGAGGGGGTGCATCTGGCTTACGATGGATTGCAAATAGAGATGAACGATGATTTTTCTTGATCCGGGCAGTTCGTGTTTCGCCGGGACAGGAAAGGTCGTATGAAAAACAAACGGATATGAAAGATTTCACGAATAAGACGGTCGTCGTGACCGGTGCTTCGTCGGGCATCGGCGAGGCTTTGGCGCGCGAGTTCGCGGCGCGCGGCGCGCGGGTGGTCATGGGTGCCCGCAGTGTGGATAAGTTGCAGCTTCTTGCCGGAGAAATCCGTGCACAGGGCGGGCAGGCCGCCTACTGCGGGGTCGACGTGACCAAGCCCGAGGAGTGCCGCGAGTTGATCAATACGGCCGTGCGCGAGTTCGGCGGCATCGACGTGCTGATCTGCAATGCCGGGCTTTCGATGCGGGCTGTCTTCGACGATGTAGACCTCGACGTGCTGCATCGTTTGATGGACGTCAACTTCTGGGGCACGGTCAACTGTTGCAAGTATGCGCTGCCTTACCTCCAGGCGTCGAAAGGTTCGGTCGTCGGCGTGTCGTCGGTGGCCGGTCTGCATGGTTTGCCCGGCCGTACGGGTTATTCGGCGTCGAAGTATGCGATGACCGGATTTTTGGAGACGCTGCGCATCGAAAACCTCAAGAAAGGGTTGCATGTCATGATCGCCTGCCCGGGATTCACGGCGTCGAACGTGCGTTTCTCGGCCCTCACGGCCGACGGTTCGCAGCAGGGCGAAACGCCGCGCAACGAGTCGAAGATGATGACCGCCGCCCGGGTGGCGCAGATCATCGCCCGCGACGTGCGGCGCCGCAAGCGGCTGTGTCTGATGGAGGCCGAGGGGCGTGCGACGCATTTCGTCAAGAAGTTCGCCCCGGCATTCCTCGACCGCATGTTCTACCTGGTCATGGCCCGCGAACCCGACAGCCCGCTGAAGTAGGGAGAGCCGACGGACGATGCGTGCTGCTGCCGGCCCGCAGACTTTGTGGAAACCCCTCCGGCGTTTTTGACTCAGAGGCAGGGGCCGAGCGTTGGGAGCGTTCCGGTGCCGGCCGTGTTCTCCCTTATCCGAAAAAGCCCTCTGTCTTCCGAAAAAAAAGCCCTCTGTCCTCCGAAAAAAAAGCCCTTCCGTCTTTGTGCGGAAGGGCTTTTTCGGTGTTCTTGCCGGATGTTATTTGAAGAATATCGACGAGATTTCCTTGTAGTTGTGCACCCGTTCGATCACGTCGGCAAAGAGGTCGGCCACGGTCAGCACCGTGAACTTGTGCAGGTCTTTGTCAGGATTGAGCGGTATGGTGTCGGTGACGATCACTTCCTGCAGCGCGCTGTCGTTGATCCGTTCGTAGGCCGGGCCGGAAAGCACGGGGTGGGTGATGGCGGCCCTCACGCTCTTCGCGCCGCGTGCCATGAGCATGTCGGCGGCCATGCAGATCGTGCCTGCCGTGTCGATCATGTCGTCCACGATCAGGATGTTGCGCCCCTCGACTTCGCCGATGGCGGTCATCTTGCCTACCACGTTGGCCTTGGCGCGCTCCTTGTGCGAAATGATGATCGGCGTGCCCAGGAGCTTGGCATAGGTGTTCGCACGCTTGGCACCGCCCATGTCGGGCGCTGCGATCGAGAGGTCTTCGATGTCCAGGCTGCGGATGTAGGGCACGAAGATGCCGCTCGCGTAGAGCGCATCCACCGGCACGTCGAAGAAGCCCTGGATCTGGTCGGCGTGCAGGTCCATCGTCATGATGCGGTCGGCACCCGCGGCCCGCAGCATGTTGGCCACCAACTTGGCGCCGATCGGCACGCGCGGGCGGTCTTTGCGGTCTTGGCGCGCCCAGCCGAAGTAGGGCATCACGGCCACGACCTGGTGGGCCGAAGCGCGGCGTGCGGCGTCGACCATCATCAGCAGTTCCATCAAGTTGTCCGAGGGCGGGAAGGTCGACTGGATGATGAAGACCGTACAGCCGCGGATCGATTCGTTGTAGCAGGGCTGGAATTCGCCGTCGCTGAAGCGGAGGACTTCCGACTGTCCGAGCGTCGTCCCGAAGCTGGCGGCGATCTTCGTGGCTAAATACTCCGAGCCGCGGCCTGCGAAAATCTTGATTTTGTGGATTGCCATGGGAGGTTATGGGTTTTGATGGTGCAAAGATAGCATAATCGTAGATAACTATGCGTTCTTTCGACCTAAAAATTTCATGCACCCGCTGATTTCGACGACCGGACAACCGAATAGGGAAAATCGGGTTTTCTCCTCCCTTTTTATTGGGCCGGGTTTTCCAGACACTCCCCGATGAACGTCAGAATCTCTTCGCGTCCCGTGCCTTTGGCCGACGAGGAGACCAGCATCGGCGGGAACTCCTCCCATTGTTCGGCCAGAGCAGCGCGGTAGCGGTCGATGCTGCGGCGCACCTGGGTCTGCGAGAGCTTGTCGGCTTTGGTGAAGATGATTCCGAACGGCACGCCGTTGCGGCCCAGCATCTCGATGAAGCGCAGGTCGATCTTTTGGGGTTCGAGCCGCGCATCGACCAGCACGAACAGGAAGTGGAGTTTCTCGCAGCGCAGCACATAGTCGGTGATGAGCTTCGAGAAGTCGTCGCGCTGGCTCTTCGACGTGCGGGCGTAGCCGTAGCCCGGCAGGTCGACCAGATACCACGCCTCGTCGATGCGGAAGTGGTTGATCAGCCGGGTCTTGCCCGGCGTGCCCGAAACCTTGGCCAGCCCCGTGCGTCCCGTCAGCATGTTGATGAGCGACGATTTGCCCACGTTGCTGCGGCCGATGAACGCGATGTCGCGCAGGTCGTCTTTCGGGACTTGCGTAATGCGTTCGGAGCTGCACTTGAATTCGGCTTTGGCGATCTGCATGGCGGCGTCGGAATAGGTCGTTGAATCAATATCCCAGAATGCGAAGCATCGAGCGGTAGGATTGTTCCTTGGCGAACAGACGCGTGTAGTATTCGTTGTCCGACTTGTCGCGGTCGATGATGACGTGCTTGGGCGCCGGGATGAGGCAGTGCTGGATGCCGCCGAAGCCGCCCAGCGATTCCTGGTAGGCTCCCGTGTGGAAAAATCCGATGTACTGCGTGTTGCCTTTCTCTAATTTGGGCAGGAAGATCGCGTTGGTGTGGCACTCCGAGTTGTAGAAGTCTTCGCTGTCGCAGGTCAGTCCGCCCAGGAACACGCGTTGGTACTCCTTGTCCCAGTTATTCACCGCCAGCATGATGTAGCGTTGGTTGATGCCCCACGTGTCGGGCAGGGTGGTCATGAACGACGAGTCGATCATATACCAGTTCTCGCGGTCGTTCTGCTGCTTCTGGTTGACGATCGAGTAGAGCGCCGCGCCGCTTTCGCCCACGGTGAACGAGCCGAATTCGGTGAAGATGTTGGGTTCTTCGACGCCGTTGCGCTGGCAGATGTTTTTGATTTGGGCGATGATCTCTTCGGTGAGGTATTCGTAGTCGTAGGTGAAGTCGAGCGAGTTCTTGACCGGAAATCCGCCGCCGATGTTCAGGCTGTCCAGTTCGGGGCAGATGGCTTTCAGTTCGCAGTAGACGTTTATGCACTTCGACAGCTCGTTCCAGTAGTAGGCCGTGTCCTTGATGCCCGTGTTGATGAAGAAGTGCAGCATCTTGAGTTGGAA
>JAIECN010000048.1 GCA_029068505.1 Alistipes sp. | reverse complement strand
TGGCTTCTTTCCGTGTCTGATTCTCTGTTCGTACCGCTCCTTAGCAATTCATCGCGCCGCAGCAGTGGATCACCTGGCCGCTGACATACGACGAAAGATCGGAGGCGAGGAACAGCGCAACTTTGGCGACATCCTCGGGCGTGCCGCCGCGACGCAGGGGAATCTGCTTGTACCAGCCCTCCTTCACCTCGTCGGGCAGTTTGTCGGTCATGTCGGTGATGATGAAGCCCGGGGCGATGGCGTTGGCACGGATGCCGCGCGGCCCCATCTCCTTGGCGATCGACTTGGCCAGGCCGATCATGCCGGCTTTCGAAGCCGAGTAGTTGCACTGACCGGCATTGCCGCTGACGCCGACCACCGACGACATGTTGATGATCGAACCGCTCTTCTGACGCGCCATAACGGGCGTCACGGCATGGATGAAATTGAAAGCCGACTTGAGGTTCACCGTCAGCACGGCGTCCCACTGCGCCTCGGACATGCGCATCATCAGGCCGTCCTTGGTGATGCCGGCATTGTTGACCAAAATATCGATGCGGCCGAAATCCTTGACGATTTCGTCGATCACCTTGTGGGTCTCCTCAAAATTGGCTGCGTTCGACGCATAGCCCTTGGCCTTGACGCCCAAAGCGGCGATCTCGGCCTCGGTAGCCTTGCCGTTTTCGTCGATCGCCAAATCGGTGAAAGCCACGTCGGCGCCCTCGGCGGCGAACTTCAACGCGATGGCTTTGCCGATACCGCGTGCGGCACCCGTCACGACAGCCACTTTTCCTTCGAGTAATTTCATAGTCTTCAAATATTTTTATCGTTGAATCATTTCGTTTCAGCGACACAAAGGTACGAAAAATATTTTAAATATGTTCGCCGGGGCTATTTTCGTCGAATTTGATTATCTTTACACACCGAAAAGCGCCAACATTCAAAAAAACATACGACAATGAAAAGAGATTCCCGGATTTTCGAGTTGATCGCCGCCGAGCGCAGCCGCCAGATGCACGGCATCGAACTGATCGCCTCGGAAAACTTCGTGAGCGACCAAGTGATGGAAGCCATGGGCTCGGTGCTGACCAACAAATACGCCGAAGGCTATCCTGCGGCCCGCTACTACGGCGGCTGCGAAGTGGTCGACCAGGTGGAGAGCCTGGCCATCGAACGGCTCTGCCAACTCTACGGTGCGGAATATGCCAATGTACAGCCCCACTCGGGCGCGCAAGCCAACATGGCCGTATTCTTCGCCTGCATGCAGCCGGGCGACACGTTCATGGGTCTCGATCTGGCGCACGGCGGCCACCTGTCGCACGGCTCGCCGGTGAACATGTCGGGCAAGTATTTCAAGGCCGTAGGGTATCAGCTGGACGAAGCGACCGGACGCATCGACTACGATGCGATGGAACGCCAGGCCCTGGAATGCAAACCCAAACTTATCGTAGGCGGCGCCTCGGCCTACTCGCGCGAATGGGACTACAAGCGCATGCGCGAAATAGCGGACAAGGTAGGCGCGCTGCTGCTGGTCGACATGGCCCATACGGCCGGTCTGATCGCCGCAGGGCTGCTCGACAACCCGGTGAAATATGCCCATATCGTCACCTCGACGACCCACAAGACCCTGCGCGGCCCGCGCGGCGGCATCATCCTGATGGGCAAGGATTTCGAGAATCCGTGGGGCCAGACCACCCCGAAAGGCGCGGTGAAGATGATGTCGCAGATTCTCAACTCGGCCGTATTCCCCGGCATCCAGGGCGGACCGCTGGAACATGTGATCGCGGCCAAGGCCGTGGCGTTCGGCGAAGCGCTCGATCCGAGCTACAAGGAGTATCAGACGCAAGTGCAGAAAAACGCCCGGGCGATGGCCGAAGCCTTTGCCAAGCGAGGCTACAAGATCGTTTCGGGCGGCACGGACAACCACCTGATGCTGGTCGACCTGCGCACGAAATTCCCCGAACTGACGGGCAAACTGGCCGAGAAATGCCTTGTGGCGGCCGACATCACGACCAACAAGAACATGGTGCCGTTCGACAGCCGCTCGCCGTTCCAGACGTCGGGTCTGCGCTTCGGCACGCCGGCCATCACGACCCGCGGTCTGAAAGAAGACAAGATGGAATATATCGTCGAACTGATCGACCGCGTGTTGAGCGACCCCGAAAACAAGGAGAACATCGCAGCCGTACGCCGCGATGTCAACGCCCTGATGGCCGACTACCCGTTGTTTGCCTGGTAGCATGGAAGAGATTCTCGACTTTTTCCGCCGGCTGAGCGCCAACAACGACCGCGACTGGTTCGATGCGCACCGCAGCGAATGGACGCATGTAAAAACCCGTGCGGCGAAACTTACCGAAGAACTGATCGACGGCATCGGCTCGTTCGATCCCTCGGTGCGGGGGCTGCGCGTGCAGGACTGCACCTACCGGATCGCACGCGACACGCGCTTCTCGAACGACAAAAGCCCCTACAAGAACTGGCTGGGCATTTTCGTGGCGCCGCATGGCAAGAAATCGGGATATGCAGGCTACTACCTGCATATCGCCCCGAAAGGCGACCGGCTGGTAGGCGAACACATGCTTATTTCGGGCATCTACTGCCCGGATGCCACGCTGCTGCGCTCCGTACGCGAGGAAATCCTCGACAACGGCGCAGAGTTCGCCAAGGCCATTCGTGCGGCCAAAGGGTTTCGGCTCAACACCGACAACAAACTGAAACGCGTGCCCCTGGGATTTCCAGCCGACAGCGAACATGTCGAACTGCTGAAGCACAAAGACTGGTGCGTCGAAAAGAAGATCGACGAAAAATTCCTGCTGGCCGAAGATTTCGTGCAACGGGCGATCGGCGAATTCAGGAAAACGCATGACTTCATCCAGATCATCAACCGTGCGGTGCAATATGCCTATGAAGAGATGATGTAGGAAGAAGCACCGGTACGACCAAGAAATCGCCCCTGCGCATGATTGCGGCAGGGGCGATTCGTAATTTATGGACGGCACCGAACCTGTTTTCGGGGCGTACCGGCGTTCAAGAACGGGGCAACCCGCTATTCCACCGTTACCGATTTGGCCAGGTTGCGGGGCTGGTCGACGTTGCGGCCCTTGTAGACGGCGATGTAGTAAGCCAACAACTGCAACGGAATCGACACCACGATCGGCATGAGGCACTCGGTAATGACCGGCACCTCGATGCAATAGTCGGCCGACTTGCGGACGTGCTCGTCGCCGCGCGCCGTCACGGCGATGATCTTGCCGCCGCGCGCCTTGATCTCCTCGATGTTGGAAGCCGTCTTTTCATAGGTATGATCCGGCGTGGCGATGGCCACGGTCGGCATCTCGGCATCGATCAGAGCGATGGGGCCGTGCTTCATCTCGGCGGCAGGGTAGCCCTCGGCATGGATGTAGGATATCTCCTTGAGCTTCAAGGCTCCCTCCAAAGCTGTAGGGTAGTTATAACCGCGGCCCAGGTAGATGAAGTTGTGGGCATAAGTGAAAATCTTGGCCAAATCCTGCACCTGGTCGCCGACTTTCAACACCTCGGTGAGCGTCGCGGGCAACTCCAACAAGGCTTTGGAGACCTCGCGGTAGTAATCCTCCGAAACGGTGCCTTTCTCGCGCCCCACGGTCAGAGCGAGCATCGCCATGACGGTCACCTGTCCTGTGAACGCCTTGGTCGAAGCCACGCCGATTTCCGGCCCGACATGGATGTAGGCACCCGAATCGGTGGCGCGGGCGATCGACGAACCGACCACGTTGCAGATGCCGAAGACGAACGCCCCGGCCTTGCGGGCCAACTCCACGGCGGCCAGCGTATCGGCCGTTTCGCCCGACTGCGACACGGCGATGACAATATCGTCCTGGCGGATGATGGGGTTGCGATAGCGGAACTCCGACGCATATTCCACCTCGACGGGAATGCGGCAGATCGACTCGATCAAATGCTCGCCGATCAACGACGCGTGCCACGAAGTGCCGCAAGCCACGAAGATGATGCGGCGCGCGTTCACGAACTTGCTGCGGTTGTCGATCACGCCGGAGAGCTTGACCTCGTAAGTATCGGCATTGATGCGGCCGCGGATGCAGTCGATCAACGTACCGGGCTGCTCGTAGATCTCTTTGAGCATGAAATGGGGATAACCGCCCTTTTCGAGCTGGGAGATCGAAAGCTGCAACTTCTTGATGTCGACATGGCTTTCGTGGTTGTCGAGCGTGACGACCTTCAAAGGCTTATGCCGGTTGATGACGGCGATCTCGCCATCGTTGACGTAGACGAAATCCTCGGTATATTCGATGATCGAAGCAGCATCGGAACTCAAAAAATACTCGTCCTTGCCCAGGCCGACGACCATCGGGCTGCTCTGACGCGCGGCAATGATTTCATCGGGGTTGCTCTTCTCGATGATGGCGATCGCATAGGCGCCGACGACCTGCTTGAGGGCCTGCTGCACGGCTTCGAGCAACGAACAATCGTTGGTCCGGCGCACGTACTCGATCAGGTTGACCAACACCTCGGAATCGGTGCTGCTGCGGAACGTATAACCGTTCTCGATCAAAGCGTCCTTCAACACCCGGTAGTTCTCGATGATGCCGTTGTGGATCAACGCGATGCTTTCCGACTCGGAATAATGGGGATGGGCATTGACGTCGTTGGGCACGCCATGCGTAGCCCAGCGGGTGTGGGCGATGCCGATCGACCCGCACAGATCCTTGCCTTCGAGGAAATGCTCCAAGTCGGCCACCTTGCCCTTACACTTGTAGACGTTCAACGCACCGTCGGCGCCGACCAACGCGACGCCGGCGCTGTCATAACCGCGATATTCGAGCCTGTGAAGCCCTTTGAGAAGGATCGGGCAAGCATCGCGCCCGCCCACGTAACCGACAATTCCGCACATATGGTTTCAATAATTGGGGTGCTAAATTAAGAAAAAAATCCGAATTACCCTGCAAAAAGGCCCGAATTCGCATCGCAACACGACAGCTATTGTGCGAAATATTTGTAAAACAGCGGAATAGTTTCCAAACCCTTATAAAACTGCTCCAGGCCGTAACTTTCGTTGGGCGAATGGATGGCATCCTCGGACAAGCCGAAACCCAAAAGCAGCGACTTGATGCCCAGAATGGACTCGAAACCGCTGATGATCGGAATAGACCCGCCCGAATAGAACGGCAGGGGCTTGCGGCCGAAGCTCTCCTCGACGGCCCGTTCGGCCGCCTTGTAAGCCGGCATATCGGTGGGCGCCACATAGGGCATGCCGCCATGCAACGCTCTGACCTCCACGCGGACGCTTGCAGGCGCGATGCGGCGGAAATGCGCCTCGAAAAGCTCGGCGATCTTGCGGTAATCCTGGTGGGGCACCAGACGCATGGAAATCTTAGCCGTGGCTTTCGACGGAATGACGGTCTTGGTGCCCTCGCCGATGTAACCGCCCCAGATGCCGTTGACGTCGAGCGACGGACGCACGCCCGTGCGTTCCAAGGTAGTGAAGCCGGCTTCGCCCTCGACGTCGCCGATCTGCAATGCGCGCTTGTACTCTGCGATGTCGAACGGCGCCCGGTTGAAAGCGCGGCGCTCGTCATCGGTCAATTCGCGCACGTCGTCGTAGAACCCGGGGATCGTGACCCGGCCGTTCTCATCGATCAATCCGGCGACCAATCGGGCCAACACATTGGCCGGATTGGCAACCGCACCGCCGAAGAGTCCGGAATGCAAATCCTTGTTGGGGCCGGTAACTTCGACCTCCATATAAGTTAATCCGCGCAACCCACAGGTTATCGAAGGAATATCCATCGAAAGCATCGAGGTGTCCGACACAAGAATGATGTCGGCGGCGAGCAACTGCTTGTGCTCCTCGCAGAAGCCGTAGAGACTCGCCGAGCCGATCTCCTCCTCGCCCTCCAGCATGAACTTGACGTTGCAAGGCAGCGAACCGGTGGCGCACATCGCCTCGAACGCCTTGGCGTGCATCCACAACTGCCCCTTGTCGTCGTCGGCACCGCGGCCCCAGATGCGGCCGTTCTCGATGACCGGCTCGAACGGCTCCGTACGCCACTCCTCGCGCGGATCGACCGGCATCACGTCGTAATGGCCATAGACCAACACGGTTTTCGCCTTGGGGTCGACGATCTTCTCCGCGTAGACCACCGGATTGCCGTCGGTGGGCATCACGTCGGCCCGGTCGGCCCCCGCCTTGACCAGCGCGGCGGCCAACCATTCGGCACACCGCTGCATGTCGGGCTTGTGCTCCGACACGGCGCTGATCGACGGAATACGAAGCAAGTCGAACAATTCACTGATAAAACGATCCTTATTCTGGTCTATGTAAAGTTTTACTTTATCCATGGCGCACAAGGTTTCAGAGGTTGCAGATAGTTTTGATTTCGGCGATGAACCGCTGGGCCAACGCGTCGGCTTCGGCCATCGATTTCGCCTCGGTATAGATGCGGATGATCGGCTCGGTGTTGGACTTGCGCAAGTGCACCCAACTGTCTGCAAAATCGATCTTCACGCCGTCGATATCATTCACGTTTTCACCCACATATTTAGCCTTTACCTCACGCAACACTTTATCGACGTCGATCTCGGGCGTCAAAGCGATCTTGTTCTTCGAGGCGAAGTAGGCCGGATAGGTGGCCCGCAGTGCGGTCATGGTCGTATTTTTCGAAGCCAGCCAAGTCAAGAACAGCGCCGTGCCGACCAACGCATCGCGGCCGTAGTGCAACTCGGGGTAGATCACGCCGCCGTTGCCCTCGCCGCCGATCACGGCACCGACCTCTTTCATCTTGGCCACCACGTTCACCTCGCCGACGGCCGAGGCATGGTATCGGCCGCCGTGACGCTCCGTGACATCGCGCAACGCACGCGACGATGAAAGGTTAGACACCGTATTGCCGGCCTTGCGAGACAAGATATAATCGGCTACAGCGACCAACGTATACTCCTCGCCGAACATCGTACCGTCTTCATTGACGAACGCCAGGCGGTCGACGTCGGGATCGACCACGATGCCCAGATCGGCCTTCTCGCGCACGACCGTCTCGGCGATCTGCGTCAGGTTTTCGGGCAGCGGCTCGGGATTGTGGGCGAATTCGCCGGAGGGATCGCAGTTCAACTCGACGACCTCGCAACCCAACTCGCGCAACAGCCGCGGCATGACGATGCCGCCGACCGAATTGACCGCATCGATGACGACCTTGAACCGCCGCCTGCGCACGGCCCCGGCATCGACCGAGGGCAATGCCAATACGCGGCGGATATGCTCGCCATTGAAATCCTCGCACGAAACGACATGACCGACGGCATCGACAGCAGGGTAGTCGAAATTCTCCTCCTCGGCCAAGGCCAGCACGCACTTGCCCTCGGCATCGGAGAGAAACTCGCCCGCGGAATCGAGCAACTTCAAGGCATTCCACTGCCGGGGGTTGTGCGATGCCGTGATGATGATGCCGCCGTCGGCCTTGCGGTCGATGACCGCCATCTCGGTGCCCGGCGTAGTGCACAGACCGACGTCGATCACGTCGACCCCGCAGGCCAACAAGGTGCCGACGACCAGATCGGCGACCATTTCACCCGAAATCCGGGCGTCGCGGCCTACGACTATGGTAAGTTTTTTGCCCGCATGGCCACGGGCGATGAATCGGGCATAGGCCGTGGTGAACTTCACGACATCGGGCGGCGTGAGATTTTCGCCTGTGCAGCCGCCTATGGTGCCGCGGATGCCCGAAATGGATTTGATGAGCGTCATATTCGAACGGTTTGCTGTTACAAAATCGGATACCTATAATAAATGAAAAATTCGCGTCGAAGTTTTGTTATTCGATGTAAATATATTACTTTTATGCCAATTATAAAAATCAAAAAACCGACAATTATGCGTACCATCCCCGCTTCCGAGTTGATAATCAACGACGACGGATCGATTTTCCACCTCCATCTGCGTCCCGAGCAGCTGGCCGACACCGTGATTCTGGTCGGCGATCCCGGCCGCGTGGCCCTCGTCGCCGAACACTTCGATAATATCGAGTGCAACGTGTCGAACCGCGAGTTCAACACCGTGACCGGCACCTACAAGGGCAAACGCATGACGGTGCTGTCGACCGGCATCGGCATCGGCAACATCGACATTTCGGTAACGGAACTGGATGCGCTGGCCAATGTGGATTTCGCCACACGCCAGGAAAAAGCAGAGAAAAAACAACTCACGCTGGTGCGTCTGGGCACCTCGGGCGCCATACAACCCGACATCAAGGTGGGCGACTTCCTCTTTTCGCGCACGTCGGTGGGCTTCGACGGCCTGCTGAGCTACTACAAGGGCCGCGACGCCGTTTGCGACCTGGAGCTGGAAGAAGCGTTCGTGAAACACACCGGCTGGTACGAGAAGATGCCGCGTCCCTATTTCATCGATGCGGACAAGACCCTTTTCGAACACTTCAAGGATTCGACGGTCGAGGGTATGACCATCGCGGCACCGGGATTCTATGCACCGCAAGGCCGCTGGGTGCGGCTCGAACCCCATGACGCCCGGCTGAACGAAAAGATCGAATCGTTCGACTTCAACGGCCGCCGCATTACCAACTTCGAGATGGAAGGTTCGGCGCTGGCCGGGCTGGCCGCCCTGATGGGCCACCGGGCCGCCACGATCTGCACCATCATCGCCCAGCGCATCGCTCTGGACGCCTGCACGGACTACAAACCGTTCGTGCGGAAGATGATCGCCATGGCGCTGGACAAACTTGCGACCCTGTAAACGACATCCTGAACGAGAAAAAAACCATAACAGAATAAACAGAAGAAAACGTATGAAATTTTCAGTATCCAGTTCTGCACTGCTTTCGCTGCTGGCCACCACCGGTAAAGTCATCAGCAACAAAAATACGCTGCCCATCCTCGACTACTTCTTGATGGAACTCCAAGGCGGCGAACTGAAAGTGACCACCTCCGACCTGGAGACGACGCTCGTCGGCTCGATTCAAGTCGACAGCGTAGAGAGCGAGGGCACCATAGCGGCCCCGGCCAAGCTGATGCTCGACTCGCTGAAAGAATTCCCCGAAATGCCGCTGACGATCGATGTCAACGACAAGAACTGGGAGATCAAGATCAACTGGAAAAGCGGCTCGCTCTCGATCCCGGGTGCCAGCGCCGTGAGCTATCCTGCCGTGCCGCAGCTCAGCGCCGAGAAAAAGGAACTTTCGCTGAACGTAGACACCCTCGTGGCCGGCATCAACAAGACGATCTTCGCGACGGCCGACGACGAACTGCGCCCCGTGATGAACGGCATCTACATCAGCCTGACGCCCGGCGCCCTGACGTTCGTAGGCACCGACGCCCACAAGCTGGTGAAGTATGAATCGGAAATGGAGAACGAAGTGAACGCCTCGTTCATCCTGCCCAAGAAACCGGCCAACCTGCTCAAGTCGGTGCTGCTCAAGGAAGACGACGCCATCGAAGTGGCTTTCGACTCGAAAAACGCGCTGTTCAAGCTCAAGAGCCACACGCTGGTCTGCCGCCTCATCGAGGGCAACTATCCCAACTACAACGCCGTGATTCCGGACAACAACCCCAACAAAGTGCTGGTGGACCGCATCGAGCTGCTGAACGGCATCAAGCGCGTGGCCGTCTGCTCGAACCCCACGACGAACCTTATCCGCATGGACATCGCCGACAACAAGATCGCGCTCACGGCGCAGGACCTCGCCTTCTCGGTATCTGCCA
>JAIECN010000047.1 GCA_029068505.1 Alistipes sp. | reverse complement strand
CAGTTGCTGGAGTACCTCAAGGAGGTCGACATCGAGCGCTACCGCGCCATCGTCAAGACGCTCAACCTCCGCAAGTAGTTCGTTGAGGAAGAAATGAGGGCAATTCCCGCAAAGGGGTTGCCTTCATTTTCGTAGAAAAATTAGGAAATTTCATAATTCGCGGCCCGGGGCATCGCCCGAGGAGGGGTCGGGAACCGCGGCTTTCCACTCCCGGAAAGGACGATGTCGCTTCGGCACCTCGCCGCGGGAATCCGCTCCGCTCCGACTTCTTCGGCGGCCGATTCGGCAGGATGAGACCGGAACCGGCAGGTTCGAAGTCCGGCAGGAGCCGGCGATCGGGCAGTCTGCTGCCGGGCGGGGAGGAGAGTCGGAGTTATGAATTCGTTCGAAGCATTCAAAATTACATCATAGGTTAAAATTTTTATGGAAGAAAAGAAACTGTACAATGCAGTCCGCAAGATCATCACGCTGGCCGACGGCCGCGAGATCGAGATCGAAACGGGCAAGCTGGCCAAGCAGGCCGACGGTTCGGTCGTTGTCAAGATGGGCAACACCATGCTGCTCGGTACCGTCGTTGCGGCCAAAGACGCCAAACCCGACACCGACTTCATGCCTTTGCAGGTCGAGTATAAAGAGAAATACGCCTCCTGCGGCCGTTACCCGGGCGGCTTCATGAAACGCGAGGGCAAGGCCAACGATGCGGAGGTGCTCACGGCACGTCTGATCGACCGCGCTCTGCGTCCGTTGTTCCCCTCGGACTACCATGCCGAGGTTTACGTTACGGTGAACCTCATTTCGGCCGACAAGGACATCCAGCCCGATGCGCTGGCCGGTCTGGCCGCTTCGGCCGCCCTGGCCGTGTCGGACATTCCGTTCGGCGGCCCCATTTCGGAGGTGCGCGTCGTGCGCAAGAACGGCCAGTATGCCATCAACCCCGGTTTCTCGGAGATGGCCGAGTGCGACCTCGACATCATGGTCGGCGGTACGATCGACAACATCCTCATGGTCGAGGGCGAGATGAAGGAGGTTTCCGAGGAAGTGATGCTCGGCGCCATCAAGTTCGCCCACGAGGAGATCAAGAAGCACTGCGCCGTGCAGATCGAGCTTTCGAAAGAGCTGGGCAAGGATGTGAAGCGCACCTACTGCCACGAGGTCAACGACGAGGAGCTGCGCCAGACCATCGTCCGCGAGTTGTACGACAAGGCCTACGCCATCGCTACGAGCGGCACGATGAAGCACGAGCGCAGCGAGATGTTCGACGCGCTGGAGGCCGAGTTCGCCTCGCGTTATACCGAGGAGGAGTTGGTGGAGAAAGCTCCGCTGATCCATAAATATTTCCACGACGACGTGCAGAAGAAGGCCATGCGCAACATGATCCTCGACGAGGGCAAGCGTCTCGACGGCCGCCGCACGGACGAAATCCGTCCCATCTGGTGCGAGGTGGGTTATCTGCCCGCCGCCCATGGTTCGGCGATCTTCACGCGCGGCGAAACGCAGTCGCTGACGACCGTCACGCTGGGTACGAAACTTGATGAGAAAGTCAAGGACGAAGTGCTCGTGCAGGGCACCGAGCAGTTCGTGCTGCATTACAACTTCCCGCCCTTCTCGACGGGCGAGGCCAAGGCCGCACGCGGTCTGAGCCGTCGCGAGATCGGTCACGGCCACCTTGCATGGCGCGCCCTGAAGCCCATGATTCCGCTGGGCGAGGAGAACCCCTATGCTGTGCGCGTGGTGTCGGATATCCTCGAATCGAATGGCTCCTCGTCGATGGCCACCGTCTGCGCCGGTACGCTGGCGCTGATGGATGCCGGCGTGAAGCTCAAGAAGCCCGTGTCGGGTATCGCCATGGGTCTGATCTCCGATTCGGCTACGGGCAAGTGGGCCGTGCTGTCGGACATCCTGGGCGATGAAGACCACCTGGGCGACATGGACTTCAAGGTAACGGGTACCCGCGACGGTATTACCGCCACGCAGATGGACATCAAGGTCGACGGTCTCTCCTACGAGGTGCTCGCCGCCGCGCTGGAGCAGGCTCGCCAGGGCCGCATGCACATCCTCGGCAAGCTCACCGAGTGCATCGCCGAGCCGCGCGCCGACTACCGTCCGTTCGTGCCGCGCATCGTTCAGATCACCATTCCGCAGGATATGATCGGTGCCGTGATCGGCCCGGGCGGCAAGGTGATCCAGGATATTCAGAAGACCACGGGTACGACCATCACCATTACCGAGGACGACAACAAGGGTTACGTCGACATCTTCGGTGTCGACAAGGCCGCCCTCGACGGTGCTCTGGCCCGTATCAAGGCGATCGTCGCCGTGCCCGAGGTGGGCGAGACCTACCATGGCAAGATCCGTTCGATCGTGGCGTTCGGCGCATTCGTCGAGATCATGCCCGGCAAGGACGCCCTGCTCCACATTTCGGAGATCGACTACAAGCGTTTCGCCACCATGGACGAGACCGGTCTGAAGGAGGGCGACGAAATCGACGTCAAGCTGATCGGTGTCGATGCCAAGACCGGCAAGCTGAAACTTTCGCGCAAGGTGCTGCTGCCCAAGCCCGAGGGTTACGTGGAGCGCGAGCGTCGTCCCCGCCCCGAGCGCGGCGAACACCGCGACCGTCACGAGCACGGCGGCCCGAAAGACGAATAGTCGGTCGGGACGCAGTCGTGCGCCGGATGGATTTTTTATAAAAACCGGCTGGGATATTGCACGATAGACGATTATTTTATATATTTGCGCTGTTGGCGTTTCCCGTGCGCGTTCCTATAGGGAACGCATGGCAGCGATTCGGCGTCCGTGCGACTGCCAAGCAAAACAAAACAGAAAAATAAACACATTAAATTAAATTTCGTAAGTATTATGAAAAAATTGATGAAATTGAGCGTCGTGCTCGTGGCTGCCTCGCTGGCGCTTTCGAGCTGCAATTGCTTCAAGAAGATGGCGCAGAACCGCGAGGATGTGAATCTGACCGTCACGCCCGAGATTCTGACTCTGAACAACGGCACCGTTGCGGCCGACATCACCGTTACGTTCCCCGCCGATTACTTCAACCAGAAGGCTGTCATCAAGGTTACACCCGTGATCGTGTTCGAGGGCGGCGAGGTTGCCGGCGCTGCGAAGTTCTACCAGGGTTCGAAAGTCGATGAGAACTACGCTGTCGTTTCCAACAACGGCGGTTCCTATACGCAGCATGTCGAGTTCCCCTACGATCCGCGCATGGATCAGTGCGCCTTGCAGCTGCGCGCCGAGATCAAGTGCCCGGGCGGCAAGTGCAAGGAGTTCACGCTCGTGAACCTCAACGACGGTGCCATCCCCACCAAGGAGCAGGCCGAGATTCTGGCCGGTAACGACGAGGCTGCCAAGGCTGCTCTGGCCAAGGAGTTCGGTCTGACGGTAGCTTACGGTCTCAATACGCTCCAGAAGGATCTGAAGTACGGCGATCTGATGGCTCCCATGGCCAACAACTACAAGAAGGTGACGACCGTGGTCGACAAGACCGATCTGCTCTACGCGATCAACTCGTCGGTGGTTACCAAGAAGAACGAGCGCAAGGCCGACCTGGGCGACTTCAAGAACAACGTGGACAAGAACCTGGAGAACGACCGCGCTACGCAGAACATCGCTGTGAAGGGTTACGCTTCGCCCGATGGTCCCGAGAAGTTCAACGACAAGCTCTCGAAGGCTCGCAGCGAGTCGGGCAAGAAGGTCGTTGCCAAGCTCTTGAAGGATTCGGGTCTCGATATCGACGCTGCCGCCTACGGCGAGGACTGGGAAGGCTTCAAGGAGCTGGTCGAGAAGTCGGACATCAAGGACAAGAACCTGATTCTCCAGGTGTTGAGCCTCTACAACTCGCCTGCACAGCGCGAGGCTGAGATCAAGAACATGTCGTCGGTATTCAACGAGCTGAAGAGCGACATCCTCCCCGAGTTGCGCCGTTCGCAGATCGTCAATAGCACCGATATCCAGGGCAAGACCGACGCCGAGATCATGGCTGCTTACCGCAATGGCGACGAGCTGACCGTCGAGGAGTACCTCTACGCTGCCGAGACGCTGGCCAACGGTGCCAACGAGCAGGTTGCCATCTTGACGGTTGCTGCCAAGAAGTACAACGACGCACGCGTTTACAACAACCTGGGTGTAGCCCAGACCAAGGCCGGTCAGAAAGCCGAGGCGCTGAAGTCGTTCGATAAGGCTGCCAAGCTGGATTCGTCGAAAGAGCTGAACAAGAACCTCCTGCTGGCCAACCTGGCTAACGGCAACACTGCCGAGGCCAAGAAGTACGCTCAGTCGGCCGATGCCGAGGCCAAGGCCGCCATGGCTGCCGCCCAGGGCGACTACAAGGCTGCCGCCAACACGCTGGAGGGTTACAACGCCGCTGTCGCTTCGGTGATGAACAACGATCTGGCTGCCGCCAAGAAAGCCATCGCCAAGGACAACTCGGCCGATGCCGATTACCTGCGTGCCGTGATCGCTGCCAAGGAAGGCGATCTGAACACGGCCGACGCCCAGCTCAAGAGCGCTGTTTCGAAGAACCCCGCTTTGGCTGAAAAGGCTGCCAAGGATGTAAATCTGAAGGCTTTGCGCAAGTAATTCGCCGCGATATTCGAAAAGAGGCCCGGGTCGAACGATTCGGGCCTCTTTTTTGCAGGGAAAGGAGTGGGATTCTTGGGAATCCTTAGAATGCGTGCATGCGAGGAGTCCGTACGATTTGGAGCGTATGCGTGGAATCCGTCCGCTCGGGTGCGGCGGAGTCGGACAGCCGGATGCCGATATGTCCGTTCGATAATTTTGCAGTTGCGGGTTGAGGATATAAATTATTTTTTCCTATTTTTGTACAAAATACCGATGAACCTATGGAATACGCTAATCATCTGAACGAATATGCGCCGGCCTGGAGCGCGGCCCAAGTGGACGAATATGTCGCCCGCATGCGGAAAGCCGCCGAGCGCAACCACAACGCCGAGGTCTACAAGTTCTGCTACTCGGCCATCGACCTGACCACGCTGTCCTGCAACGATTCCGTGACGTCCGTGACCGAATTCGCCCGCAAGGCTGCGGAGTTCTACCAGAAGTATCCCCATATTCCCAATGTGGCGTCGATCTGCATCTATCCGTCGTTCGTCGAGACCGTTGGTCTGGCTGTCGACGGTACGCCGATGCGCATCACGTCGGTGGCCGGCGGTTTTCCTGCGGCGCAGACTTTCCTGGAGGTCAAGGCCTTGGAGGTGGCTATGGCGATCGAGAACGGCGCCGACGAGGTGGACATCGTGCTGAACGTAGGGCGTATGCTCACGGGCGAGTACGACGAGGCTGCCAACGAGGTGGAGGTGATCCGTTCGGAGATGGATAACGATGTGGTGCTGAAAGTCATCATCGAGTCGGGCGCTTTGAAAACTCCCGATTTGATCCGCAAGGCTTCGTTGTTGTCGATGTTCGCGGGTGCTGATTTCATCAAGACTTCGACCGGCAAGATCGACGTGGCGGCCACGCCGGAAGCGGCGGTCGTCATGTGCGAGGCGATCCGCGACTACCATGCCAAGACCGGCCGCAAGGTGGGTTTCAAGGCTGCCGGCGGCGTCCGCACGGCCCAGGATGCGGCGCTTTACTATACCATCGTCGAGGAGATACTCGGCAAGGAGTGGCTGACGACGGATCTGTTCCGCATCGGCGCCTCGTCCGCCGCAAACAACATCCTCTCGGCGATCGAAAGCAAAGAAATCAAGTATTATTAGCGGTTGTCCGCTGTCGATATGAAACACACTCTCCGGACAATCCGGGGAGTGTGTTTTAATATTTATGGACCTTGAGTACCAACGATGTGAAAATTCGAATCCTTTCCGCATTCCGGCCGAAGCCTTCCCCAAGCTTTTCCCAAGCTTTTCCCAAGGGAGGAGGTCGAGGCGAAACCGAATACGACGTCGGAGACGGCGAGCCACGACACACGGATTCGAGATGCTGTTTTTCTGACGGTGGTACATTAAAATATATAGATGTATTAAAATATTTTTCGGTGTCGATCGTCTACATGAATAGAAGAAAAATTCTGTCGAAGATGAAAAATACCGAAATTATTCTCCGCTCCTGCGATTGTACGGGTTGCGGGCGTTGCACGGAAGCGTGCCGGCACGGGGTCTTGCAGTTGGCGAACGATGGCGTGCGCCGCATTGTGCAGGTCGTCGATGCCGAACGATGCACCGCATGCCGTTCCTGTGAACATAGTTGTGCGCACGGAGCTATCGTTGTCCGAAAAATCGCCGGAGCCGGTTATCACCGGAGCCGGGCCGTGCAAGGGTTGCTGCCCTTGGTCTTGGCTCTCGTGCTCGTCTTGCCCTGGTCGTTGGATGCGAACGATTGGAGCGCGATTAATTATTGGAAGATCTTCGGGTGTTTCGTTCTCCTGCATCATCTTTTTGGTCATATTCGCTTCTCTGGAGTGCTGAAAAACAAACATAGATCATGAAACGGAACTTGAAACTTTTGATCCACGCCGTCGGCGGGATCGTTGTCTGCGCCTTGGTTGTCGGTGCGGCCATGTGGCTTTGGAATGCCTTGATTCCCGATATTTTCGGGTGGAAAGAGGTCGGTTATTGGCAGATGCTGGGGTTGCTGGCGCTCGCCCACCTGTTTTTCGGGCATATGGGCCGTCTGTCCGGGTGGGACAAGCATCGTCATCTTCACCATGCCATGCACGCCATGTCGCGCGAGGAGCGGCGGAAGTTCATCCGGCAGCGTATGCGTTCGTTCAGTCAAGAGATTTGCGCCGAAAGCGGCCTTGCCGATGAAACCTCCCAGGAATAACCCTGCCGAAGTTTTCGAAAAATATCGTCGCCAGTTGGGGGCTTTCATTGCCCGACGCGTGCCTTCGCCCGACGAAGCCGAAGATATTTTGCAGGAGGTCTTCCTGCGTTATGTGCAGACCGATGCTTTGAATCCGGTGGCGCAGGTCGCCGCCTGGCTGTTCCGTACGGCGCGCAACCGCATCATCGACTATGGCCGCAAGCATCGCGAATGCGCTTTTCCTCAAGTCGACGAAGAAAAAGGGGTAGTCAGCGAGATCACGGCCTTGCTGTCCGACGACGACCGCTCGCCCGAAATGGAGTTTTTGCGGGCCATGGTGTGGGAAGAGGTCGAAAAGGCGCTCGACGAGCTGCCTGCCGAACAGCGCGACATCTTTTGGCTGACCGAGGTCGAGGGATTTTCGTTCCGCGAACTTGCCGAGGACACGGGGATTCCCGTTGCGACGCTTCTGTCGCGCAAGCATTATGCAGTCAAGCACTTGCGCAGCCGCCTGGCCGACCTCTACGAAGCGTTTCTTAGTTGTTGATTTCTTCCAGCGGATCGGGACATACGAGCGAGTCGGGCATGTCCAGGTAGTCTTCGTATTCGCCGTTGGCGTTTTTCTTCGGACGGCGCGACAGCAGGTCGTCGTCGGAGGCGGCGTTTTGCGACTTTCTTGCCGATGCGGACGGAGAAGCGGCCGATGTTGCTGGCCGGGAGGTGCCCGTTGCGGAAGGGGCGGGTCTGTTCGATGCGTCCGTCGGATTCGTACGTGCCGTGGTGCCGGCCGACGTCGCCGGTGCAGCTTCGGCGGTCGGGCCTTTGCCGGCCGAAATGTTGGGCATGACCGCCCGGATGATGTGGTGGACGCCGGGTTCGTCGTCCCAGATCATCGAGCGGTAGTTGCCGCGTCCCAGGATCGTCAGGACGATCGTGGCGAGGGTCGCAGCGGCGAAGAGCATTCCGAGCAGTTTCTTAATCATCTTTTCGGGTGGCATTTAGGGTTTCGAGGGCACGCACGATCGCGTTGTCCACCGGATGGATGTTGGCATAGAATCCGTTGTCTTCCAGTTGCGTGTTGCGGCCGATGTAGGCTTTCAGTTGGGCTTCGATCAGGCGGCGCGAGCGGGCGATGTCGGCGGGCCGCGGCGCCACGCCCTGCCGTGCTGCATAGGCCACGAAGTTGTCTACCAGTCGCTTGTCGCTGTCGAGCAGGGCTTTCAGTTCTTCCACGTTCTTCACGGCGTTGAGCGCTTCGCGGTGCCGGTCGGCGTATTCGATCGTGTAACGGTAAAGGATGTTGCGGCCGGCCACCTCGATGAAATATTTCGTCACGTCGGTCGTGTCGGCCGGAACGAAGATGTCGGGCATGATGCCTCCGCCGCCGTAGACGGTCTTGCCGCCCGGGGTCGTGAAACGCAGCGAGTCGGCGAAGCGGATGCTGTCGGCCGAGAAGAACTCGTTGTTGTTGTAACGCTCCCACAGATCCTTTTCGTAGCCGGCACCGTCGCCGTTGGTGTAGGGTTTTTGGATCGAGCGGCCCGTGGGCGTGTAGTAGCGGGCGGTGGTGAGCCGCAGGGCCGAGCCGTCGGGGTAGGGAATCTGCTGCTGGACGAGTCCTTTGCCGAACGAGCGGCGGCCGATGATCGTGCCGCGGTCGTTGTCTTGCAGGGCGCCGGCCAGGATTTCGCTCGATGAGGCGCTCGCCTCGTCGATGAGTACCGCCACATCCATGTCTTGCGCCGTGCCCGTGCCGTCGGCATATTCGCGCAATTGTTCGTGGTTGCGGTCTTCGGTGTAGACGATCAGCTGGTCGGCATGCAGGAATTCGTTGGCTACGGCGATCGCCTGATCGAGAAATCCTCCTGCGTTGCCGCGCAGGTCGAAGATCAGACGGTCGACGCCCTCGGCCCGCAGGGCGGCCAGCGCCTGGCGGAATTCGGCGGAGGTGGTGCGGGCGAACCGACCCAGCTTGATGTAGCCCGTCGTACCGTCGATGCGGAACGCCGCCTCGATGCTCTTGATCGGAATCGCGCCGCGCACGACCTCGACCTGCACCAGCTCGGGGATGCCGTGCCGCTCCAGCCCCAGACGCACCGTCGTGCCGCGCGGCCCGCGCAGGCGCTTGACGATCGAGTTTTGGGGAATCTTGCGCCCGGCGACCAGCGAGTCGTCGATCTCGATGATCCGGTCGCCCGCCTTGATGCCGGCCTTGTCGCTCGGGCCTTGCGGGATGACGTTGAGCACGATCACCGTGTCGGTGGCCATGTTGAAGACTACGCCGATGCCGTCGAATTCGCCTTCGAGCGATTCGTTCATCGCAGCCATCTCCGAGGCGGGCACATAGACCGAGTGGGGGTCGAGTTCCCTGACCAGAAGCGGGATCGCATATTCGGTCAGCGAGTCGATCGAAACCGGATCTACGTAGCGGTTTTCTATGAGCGCGAGGGTCTGCGTGAGTTTGTTCGACGAGAAAGCGGTCTGCAACAGCATGCTGCGCAGTTGCGACGCGGTGCTGTTGCGGCCGATGTAGAGACCTGCCAGCATGCCCGCCGCGATGCCTGCGGCCAGCAGCAGCGGGAAAAGAACGGTGCGTTTCGTATTGCGGTACATCACTTGTTCTTGAAAGTATAGGCGAGACCTACGCTCAACAATGTTTTGGTCTGCACGTCGACGTTCTGCGCCCGGTTATAATAGAGTTCGAAGTTCAACGTCGTGGAGAGGTATTTGGTCGCTTTGATATTGATGGTGTTCGTCCAGCGCACGGTCGGGTGGATCGGCAGGTTGGGTTTGTCGGTCGCATCATGTCCTACGGAGGTGTTGTCCTTGTCGTTCCATGCTTCGAGCGCACGCAGGTAATCGGAGTATTTCGATATCTTGTTCCGTTGTCCGATGTCGGTGATCCAACCGTAGAACGAGAAGATCGAAGTGCGGTAGCGCAGGATGCCCCTGCGGTCGAAGGTGCGGTCGAAGTCGATCTGTACCGAAGAACCGCCTTCGTATTTCGAGGTCTTGTCCGGGCCTGCGAGGCCGTAGGTCTGCCAGCCCTCTTTCTTGTCCCATTTGTTTTCGCGGATCTGTGCGCTCTCCACGAAGACGGCGCTCAAGGCTATGGGCGAAATGTTGACCACGATCGGGAACTTGGGCTTGGGGCACTTGTAGGTGATACCGAGCGAAATGTCGAGGTAGCCCGGGGACATGAAGGCGCTTTTGCGTTCGAAATCCTCCTGTTGCGTACGCGAAATATAGCCGTTGGCGAACTGGCTGCGGAACTTGAAGATGGCACCGTAGGACCAGTTTTTCGACATCTTGAACGAGGGGGCCACCGAAATGTCGAACTCGTCCTGGTTTTTGAACCAGATACCGGACTGATCCATGATTTTGTTGCCGTTTTCGTCCACCATGCCGTTGCCGTCGGCATCGAGCCGCTGGGTTTCTACCTTCATGCGGTTGTAGCCGAATTTGGCGATGACCTTGGTTTCGACCGAAAAGAGGTTCTTCGTGAACGTGTGGTTTAGGAACAGGTTGGCTGTCAGTGCGATCGAGTTGTCACCGCCCGACACCTTGATCCACGGATCGTTGTAGGAGGTCAGCGCGCCTTGCAGGCCGCCGCCGAATTCCAGGGTGTTGCGTTCCTTGCGTATGGCGGCGCGTTCGGCCCGGTAGCGCGCCCGGCTGAAATATTCGGCGTCGACCGGTGTGGTTTTCACATTGTCCTTGAACGTTATGTTCTCTTGTCGGGCGTTTACCTCGTCGATCGAGAATTGGGCCGAGGCCGGAAGCGTGGCGGCAAGCGCCGGCACGAACGCTGCAATCAAATAGAAAGATTTCATGTCAAAAATAAAAAAACGAATCTTCTGGCGTTTGGTTCGGCAAATTTATGAAATTATTTACAGAATACTTAACTTTGTCTGAAGTTAAAACATCAAAAATCGTTATTTATGAAGTATTTCGGAGCGCATGTGAGTGCTTCGGGCGGCGTGGCCAACGCCCCGGCCCATGCGCACGCCATAGGAGCCGCCGGATTGGCCCTTTTTACCAAGAACCAGCGCCAATGGACGGCCAAGCCGCTCACGGAAGCGGAAATCGGGGCGTTCCGTCAGGCTTGCGCGACGTACGGTTATGCGCCTGCGCAGATTCTGCCCCACGATTCGTATCTCATCAACCTGGGGCATCCCGAAGAGGAGGGGCTGGAGAAGTCGCGCCAGGCTTTTTGCGACGAGATGCAGCGTTGCGAGGCGTTGGGTCTCGATCGGCTCAACTTCCATCCGGGCAGCCATCTGAACCGGATTTCCGAGACCGAAAGTCTCGACCGCATCGCCGCGTCGATCGACCTGGCGCTCGAATGCACGCAGGGCGTCACGGCCGTGATCGAAAACACGGCGGGCCAAGGCTCCAATCTGGGATTCCGCTTCGAGCAGCTGGCTTATATCATCGGGCGGGTAAAAGACAAGTCGCGCGTGGGCATTTGTATAGATACTTGCCATGCGTTCGCGGCCGGGTATGATCTGCGTACCGCGGCGGCGTGCGACGCGACGTTCGACGAACTGGATCGGGTCGTCGGGCTGCAATACCTGCGGGGCATGCACCTGAACGACGCCATGAAACCGCTGGGCAGCCGCATCGACCGCCATGCTCCCCTGGGCGAGGGCGCGATCGGCTGGGAATGTTTCCGCTATATCGCGCGCGACAGCCGTTTCGAGGGTATTCCGCTGATTCTCGAAACGCCCGACGAAAGCCGCTGGCCCGACGAAATCGAAGCACTGAAACGGTTCGCGGAAGAGTAAGACGCCGGTATACGGATACTATTTGCAGCTCCGGCATCGGGGCGGAATAGGTCGGGGGCGTTGATTTTTAGCTCTTAATTTTTCTATTTCAATTCGTCCAGACACTTCCGGATGATTGCGGCGCTGTCGCGGATTTCTTCTTCGCTAATCGTCAGCGGCGGCGAGATGCGGAACGCCGTGTCGCAGTAGAGGAACCAGTCGCTCATGATGCCGGCTTTCTTGAAAAGCTCCATGATGCGGTACAGCGGTGCCGAAGCACCCAGTTCGACGGCCAGCAGCAATCCCGCACGGCGGATTTCCCGCACGGCCGGATGGTCGCGCAGCAACTCTTCGTACAGGGCGCCCTTGCGTTCGACTTCCTGGACGACCCGGTTTTCCAACAAGTGGTTCAGCGCCGCCAGTCCTGCCGCGCAGCAGACCGGATGGCCGCCGAAAGTGGTGATGTGGCCCAGCACCGGATCGGTCTGCAATGTATCCATGATCTCGTGGCGCGAAACGAAAGCGCCCAGCGGCATGCCTCCGCCCAGCGCCTTGGCCAGACACACGATGTCGGGCGCGACGTCGTATTTCTGCATGGCGAACAGCTCGCCCGTGCGGCCCATGCCCGTTTGTATTTCGTCGAAAATCAGCAGCGCCCCCACCTCATCGCAACGCTGGCGCAACGCTTCGAGGTAACCCGGCTGCGGCGGTCGTACGCCCGCTTCGCCCTGCACGGGTTCGGCCAGCACGCAGGCCGTGCGGGCCGTGATGCGGCTCAAGGCTTCGAAATCGTTGAATTCGATGGCTTGCACGTCGGGCAGCAGGGGGCGGAACGCATTTTTCCATTCCTCGCCCTCGGGCGCGCCCATCATGCTCATGGCCCCGTGCGTCGAACCGTGGTAGGCCCGGCGCATGGCGATCATTTCCGTGCGGCCCGTGAAGCGTTTGGCCAGCTTGAGCGCCCCCTCGACCGCCTCGGCGCCCGAGTTGACGAAGTAGACGCTTTCGAGACCGCCGGGCAGCAGCGAGGCCAGCTTCGAGGCGTAGGCCACCTGCGGCGTTTCGACCAGCTCGCCGTAGACCATCACGTGCATGTAGCGTGCGGCCTGCTCCTGCACGGCCCGCACCACGTCGGGATTGGCATGTCCGACGTTGCTTACCGACACGCCGGCTACCAGGTCGTAGTAGCGCTTTCCCTCGGGCGTGTAGAAGAAAACCCCCTCGGCCCGCTCGACCTCCACCAGCATGGGCGACGGCGAAGTCTGGGCTACGTGGGCAAGAAACTGTTTGCGGAGAATATTCATGGAAAAGAAAGATTTCCGGTGGAAAGGGTTATCGGCTTCCGAATTTTCGGTCGAGGATCCGCTCGGCATCGTTCACGCTGCGGTACATCCACCGATAGAGCGTCTCGGTCTGCTCCTGCGGGGTCATGGGCCAGCCGGCGACCTGCTCCCGCACGCGCTGCGAAAGCATGTAGATGAGGATGGCGGCCGATGCCGAGACATTGAGGCTCTCGACCATGCCGCACATCGGAATGCGCAGGAATTCGTCGGCCGCCTCGCGCACTTCGTCGGATATGCCGGCATGTTCGGTGCCGAAGACCAGCACGAACGGCCCGCGGGCTACGTCGAACGTTTCGGGCGTGGTGTCTTCGCGGTGGGGCGTGGTCGCTACGATGCGATAGCCTCCGGCCTTGAGCGCGCGCAGCGCTTCGGCCGTCGACGCATGGCGGCAGACGTCGACCCAGCGGTCGGTGCCGCGCACGACGGCTGCCGCGGGGCGGAACTCGCAGAACGTCTCGACCGTGTGCATCCGTTGCAGCCCGAACGCCTCGCAATGGCGGATCAGCGCCGCGGCGTTCTGGGGGTGGAACGTGTTTTCGGCCAGCAGAGTCATGTAGTGCGTGCGCTGCGCCACGGTGCGGCGGAACAGCTCCTCGCGTTCGGGCGTCATGAACTCAGCCAGATACGCGATCCGTTCTTCATACCATGCGGTCTCCTTATTTGCGGTATTTGTCATCGTCGTCGAGCATTTTCAGATAGCTTTCGTAGCGCATGGGCGATATTTCGCCCTGCACGACGGCCTGCGTCACGGCGCAGCCCGGTTCGTGGGTGTGGGTGCAGTTGTAGAAACGGCAGTCGCGCCCGATGCGCATCATCTCGGGGAAGTAGTGCCACAGCTCGCCGTCGTCGATGTCGATCAACCCGAACCCCTTGATGCCTGGCGTGTCGATCACTTGCCCGCCGCCCGCCAGGGCATACATGGTCGAGAAGGTGGTCGTGTGGCGGCCTTTGCCGTGGCTCTCCGAGATTTCGCCCGTGCGGATGTCGAGCGTCGGGTCGATCGCCCGCACGAGGGTCGATTTGCCGACGCCCGAGTTGCCCGAGATGAGCGTCGTACGGCCCCGCAGCAACTCCTCGACCTCTTTCATACCCTCGCCCGTGCGGGGCGAGACGGCCAGCACGCGGTAGCCGATCGCTTCGTAGACGGCGCGGAACGCCGCCAAGGCCTCCGGCTCCTGCAGGTCGGCTTTCGAAAGGATGATGACCGCCGGAACCTTGTAGGCTTCGCAGGTCACCAGAAAGCGGTCGACGAACTCCGGGGCTGTCTCGGGCTGGCGGAGCGTTGCCATCAGGAGCGCCTGGTCGATGTTGGCGGCGATGATGTGGGATTCTTTCGAGAGGTTCGAGGCGCGGCGGATCACGTAGTTGCGGCGCGGTTCCACGGCGACGATGGCGTGGTCGCCGTTCTCGTCGCGCTCGCATGTCACGCGGTCGCCGACGACCACCGGGTTGGTCGACCGCACGCCCTTCAGACGCAGGCGCCCCCGGATGCGGCAGCGGATCGTTCCGCCGTCGGCCGACACTTCGTACCAGCTGCCCGTGGCGCGGATCACCACGCCCGAAAGGATGCGTTCCATAGCGGTCATGCGTTTTGGAGTCCGTCGTGCTGCATCTGCGGAATGTGCTCGGCGGCCCGTTCCAGCATGGGAAAGAGCGTTTCCGAGAGTCGCAGCAGGGGTTCATAACATTTCGAGGCGTCGAGCGTGCGTTCTTCGACCAGCTTGTGCTTCGGGTCGAGTTTGTCGAGTGCGGCGAAAAGCACGCTCAACAGCAACAGATATTTTATGGCGCAGACGGCGATGCCCAGCACGACGTCGAGCAGTCCGAAGCCGGCGAAGCGGAAGAGCCGCCGCAACAGCCGTCCGGCGATCGCCGTCGCCAGGATGGCGGCCAGCAGCACGGCGACGAAACCGCCTGCCGCCTGCACCGAATCGTCGAGCCGCAGCCAGGCGCCCGCTGCGGTGCCGTAGCGCGATGCGAGCCACAGCCCGACCGCGACTGCAGCCAAGGAGGATATCTGCACGACGAACCCCTGGCGCCAGCCGTTCCAGACGGCCAGCACGAGCACCAGGCAGACGATGAAGTCGATCGTATTCAAAATTCTTAAAGCCGAAAGATGCTTGTAAAGGTACGAAAATAACCCGAAAGCGCAAAAAACGGACGTCCGCACGTGCCGCGGCTCGTGGAAAGCGGGGAAATATGATGGGCGGCGCGGTACGTGCCACGTATTTATTTTATATCTTTGCAAAAGATAAGCTGCGCCCCGGCAATGTGCGGATCGGTTTGCATTGCTCCCGGCTTGCGCTATCTTTGTGCCCTGAAACGGGAGCGTGCCGCAGACGCATGGCAAGCCGTTTCCGGTTATGTTTTCAGATTATGACACAGGAACCCTATGAATGGTTGGAGCGGGTGGATTCGCCGCGGGAGCTGAAAAACCTCTCGCCGGACGAGTTGCGCATCTATTGCGACGAGCTGCGCCGGTATATCATCGAGGAGTGCTCGGTCAACCCGGGACACCTGGCGTCGAGCCTGGGTGCCGTGGAGTTGGCGGCGGCCATACACTATGTATACGACACGCCGGCGGACAAGGTGGTGTGGGACGTGGGGCATCAGACCTATGCCCACAAAATCATCACGGGCCGCCGCGAGGCATTCCGCACCAAACGCAAGCTGGGCGGCATCAGCGGCTTTCCGCGCATGGCCGAGAGCCGGTACGACGCCTTCGGGGGCGGCCATGCCTCGGTTTCGATCTCGGCGGCGTTCGGCATGGCCAAGGCGGCCGAGCTGCGGGGCGAGAAACACAAGGTGGTGGCCGTGATCGGCGACGGTTCGATGACCGGGGGCCTGGCGTTCGAGGGGATGAACAATGCCGGCGCCAGCAAGACGACCGACCTGCTGGTGATCCTGAACGACAATAACATGGCGATCGACCAGGCGACGGGCGCCCTGAAGAACTATTTGCTCAAGATATCCACCTCGCACCACTACAACCGCTTCAAGCAGCGGCTCTGGAGCCTTCTTTCGCACACGCCCCGGCTTCTGCGGCTGTGTCAGAAGGCGGGCAATGCCGTAAAGCTCGGCGTGCTGAACAACAGCAATCTGTTCGAGAGCCTCAATTTCCGCTATTTCGGGCCGGTCGACGGCCACAGCCTGCCGGAACTGGTGCGCACGCTGCGTGCGTTGCGCGACATTCCGGGGCCGAAACTGCTGCATGTGATGACCGTCAAGGGCAAGGGCTATCTGCCGGCCGAGCACGACAAGCCGGTGTGGCATGCTCCCGGGCGCTTCAACCCCGACACGGGCGAGCGGATCGTGGCGCAGGGCGCCGCTGCGCGCTACCAGGATGTGTTCGGCGAGACGCTGCTCGACCTGGCGCGTCTGGACGCTCGCGTGGTGGGCGTGACGCCGGCCATGCCGTCGGGATGTTCGATGAATATTTTGATGTCGGCCATGCCCGAGCGGTGTTTCGATGTGGGCATCGCCGAGGGACATGCCGTGACGTTCTCGGCCGGGCTGGCCGCTGCGGGCATGGTGCCGTTCTGCAACATCTACTCGTCGTTCATGCAGCGGGCCTACGACAACGTGATCCACGATGTGGCGATCCAGGGGCTGCCCGTGGTGCTGTGTCTCGATCGCGCGGGGCTGGTCGGCGAGGACGGCGTGACGCATCACGGACTCTTCGACATGGCGGCTTTCGGGACGGTGCCGGGGCTGACGATCGCAGCGCCGATGGACGAACGCGAACTGCGCAACATGATGTTCTCGGCCTTGCAGGCCGGAGCGCCCTATATGATCCGCTATCCGCGCGGCAACGGGGTCGGTGCGGCCTGGCACGGCGAACCTTTCGAAGTGCTGCCGGCGGGCAAGGGGCGCATGCTGCGCGAGGGCGCCGACGTGGCCCTGCTGACGGTGGGCACGGCGGGTCATGCCGCCGCACGCGCTGCCGAACGGGCTGCGGCCGAGGGGGTGAGCGTGGCGCACTACGATCTGCGTTTCGCCAAACCGCTCGACGAAGAGATTCTGGTTGAGGTGGGTGCGCACTTCGGGCATGTGGTGACCGTGGAAGATGGGTCGCTGCGCGGCGGGGTGGGCGAGACGATCGCCGCCTGGTTCAACCGGCATGGGTTCCGGCCCTCGGTCTGCTCGTTGGGTGTGGGCGACGAATGGATCGAGCATGGCACGCCTGCACAACTTCAAGCGTTGTGCGGCTACGACGAAGAACGCATCCTGCAAGCGATCCTACAGAACAAGGGAGCAGAATGATTCCAGGCGGGAAACGCCGTTTCTTGTTCTTCGTCGGCTGTTTCTATACTGCTGAACAAGGGATTCCCAGGGTCTCGACCCGGGCCGCTATGGCCTGCAATTCTTCGTGCGGTACTTTTTCGAGCGTCTTGCAGGGCGTGTCGCGGTCGAGGGAGTAGACCATGACCTGCCGGGGCCGGATCGCTGCGACGATCCGCAACCATGCGGCGATCTCCTCCTCGGTGGCATTGTCGACCGGCATGCCGTTGCAGGTGCCTCGCAGAAACATGGTTTGCAGGATCATCCGTCCCTCGAAACGCTTCATCTGTTCGACGATCCGATGGACGGAGTATTCCGCGCTCTGCGGGTTGTTCATCCTGCGCACCGTTTCGTCGAAAGCCGAGTCGAGCTTCAAGATGTTGTTGTCCACGCGCAGGAGTGCGCGCCGTACGTCGTCGCGGTGGATCTGCGTGGCGTTCGACAGCACGGAGACTTTGGCCGCAGGACACAAGGCGTCGCGCAGGGCGATCGTATCGCCGATGACGGCTTCGAATTCGGGGTGGAGGGTCGGCTCGCCGTTGCCTGCGAACGTGATGACGTCGGGCGGCGTGCCTTCGTCCGCCATGCGCCGCAGCGTGGCGCCGAGCTGTTCGCGCACCTCCTCGCGGGCGTTGAACCGCCGCAGGCCGGGGTGCTCGGCGTTCCAGCCGCATTCGCAGTAGATGCAGTCGAACGAACAGAGTTTCGATTCGGTAGGCAACAGATTGACGCCCAGCGAGAGACCCAGCCGCCGCGAACGCACCGGCCCGAAGATGATGTCGTGGAAAAGCGCTGTCATGATGCGAAAATAGCAATTAAAAATCCAAAAATCGAATCCCTGCCGAAGAAATGCCCCGCTATTCCGTCGCGGAGCGGATTTTTGGCGGCCAGCGATACGTCGGAAAGGTCAAAATAGGTATAAATACGTATCGGTGCACAATAAAAAACGGCTACCTTTGATCGACAAATTTATTTTATTTATATTTTTGCGGTGCCGACGGGCGGATTCGGCGCAAAAAAAGCCACTAAATTTTAAATTGCGAATCAAATATGGTTGATATTTTTGCACGCCTTGAAAAGAATGCAGGCGGACCTATCGGTCAGTACATGGGCTATGCGCACGGCTACTATGCTTTCCCGAAGCTGGAGGGCGAGATCGGGCCTCACATGGTGTTCCGGGGCAAGAAAGTGCTCAACTGGAGCTTGAACAACTATCTGGGCCTGGCCAACCTGCCCGAGGTGCGCAAGGCCGATGCCGAGGGTGCCGCGAAGTTCGGCATGGCGGCTCCGATGGGCGCCCGCATGATGAGCGGCCAGACGGTTTACCACGAACAGCTGGAGCGCGAACTGGCCGAATTCGTGGGCAAGGAAGACGCTTTCCTGCTCAACTTCGGCTACCAGGGCATGATCTCGATCATCGACTGCCTGCTCACGCCGCGCGACGTGGTGGTCTACGACGCCGAGGCGCATGCCTGCATCATCGACGGTCTGCGCATGCACAAGGGCAAGCGTTTCGTCTTCGGCCACAACGACATGGAGTCGCTGCGCCTGCAATTGCAGCATGCCACGGAGCTGGCCGAGGAGCAGAACGGTGGCGTGCTGGTCATCACTGAGGGCGTTTTCGGCATGAAGGGCGACCTGGGCAAGCTGGATGAGATCGTAGCCCTGAAGAAAGATTTCCAGTTCCGGCTGCTGGTCGACGATGCCCACGGCTTCGGCACGATGGGTGAGGGCGGTCGCGGTACGGCATCGCATTTCGGGGTGGCCGACGGTGTGGACGTGCTTTTCAACACGTTCGCCAAGTCGATGGCCGGCATCGGTGCGTTCGTGAGCGGCCCGCGCTGGCTGATCAACCTTTTCCGCTACAACATGCGTTCGCAGCTCTACGCCAAGTCGCTCCCGATGCCGATGGTTATTGGTGCGCTCAAGCGTCTGGAGCTGATCCGCGAACACCCCGAATACCAGCAGAAGCTGTGGGAGATCGTCCGCGTGTTGCAGAACAGCCTCAAGGAGAACGGTTTCGATATCGGCGTGACCAACTCGCCGGTAACGCCCGTATTCCTCAAGGGCGGCGTTCCCGAGGCGACGAACCTCGTGGTCGACCTGCGCGAGAACTACGGCATCTTCTGCTCGATGGTGATCTATCCGGTGATTCCGAAGGGCGAACTGATTCTGCGCGTGATCCCGACGGCGGCGCATACGCTGGAGGACGTGAAGGTGACGATCGATGCCTTCAAGGCTGTGCGCGAGAAACTCCAGAGCGGCTATTATGCCCAGCTGCCCATTCCGCAGCGTGCCGACGAGGGTTTCAAAGTACGTTAGTTCTTAATTGCTTCATAAGATTGCCAGCTCTTCGGGCTGGCAATCTTTTTATATGCTTATCTGTATGATCTTCCTCCCTGTTGTTTGTGCGGTTCTCGAAGACTGCGCGTTCTGCCTTTT
This sequence comes from Alistipes sp., assembly GCA_029068505.1. GTDB lineage: Bacteria > Bacteroidota > Bacteroidia > Bacteroidales > Rikenellaceae > Alistipes. The sequence goes on along the minus strand of JAIECN010000047.1, from coordinate 10,581 downwards.
GTTTCCGGTGCGTTTCTCGGTTGTTTCGGGGCGTATTTTTCATTGGGTAGATTTTTTCGTCAAATAATTTTGATGTTTTGATTTTTAGGTTTATATTTGCAGTCCCAAAGCGGGAGTTTTTCCCTTTTTGAGGGTTTGTTTTGCGGAAATAGCTCAGTTGGTAGAGCACAACCTTGCCAAGGTTGGGGTCGCGAGTTCGAGTCTCGTTTTCCGCTCAAAAACAGGAGGATCGAGAAATCGATCCTCTTTTCTTTTGTCGGTCAGCGAGTTGCGGCAGAATGTCGCTTCAAATTGTTAACGATCTGTTAACCTAACTTTTGCACTGCTTTGCAGCAATTTTCATCTTGATAAAGAACTCAATAGCAAAAGTAGTAATTATTTTGAATGCGAATACTTGTAACGTAAGAAAATTACATCGTACCAGTATTCTCTTATCTGACAGATTTTTGCAACCTTTCGAAAAATCCGCGGTACGAATATTCTTCTATCTATAAATACTATTTGTACTTTCTTTTATTTTTCGACCATTCAATCACTTGGATGTACACTCTCTGATGTAATGCCGATAGTCGAATTGATCTTAATAAAACGATCGGCTTGCCTCACAAACATCCTCTCCATCATACAATTACATAAGGCGTCCCTTACCTTTACCAAAATTTCGTTCCTCTGTTTTTATATCATGGAAAATCAGCAATAATCATCTATAGAATCTTCGCCGGTCCATTCTAACCCCTGTGCAAGAGTAAATTGCTTTTCTGCTCCTTCCTTTGTAAAGAACGTGCGCCCTGTATGAACGAATAGACCATCTTCATAGGTAATTTTTGCAAGGGCATAACGTTTGATAGCAGCCTCACCTTCAGACGATTCGGTCATAACATATAGGGCTTGTCGATCTTCGGAAAATCCACTATTGATTATCAATGACGCACCATATTGATTTTGCGCAAAGGTATTTCCGTCCTTTAGGTTCTCGGCATAGGTAGCAAGTGGATTATCGCCGCCCCCTTGTGGAGTGCACGGAAATTCAGAGGGTGTGCGCCAGTTGCGTTGTGCTGCTCCGGGCGTTAATGACATAACGTAGTCCGGTTCTTTTTGTATTTTTTCAGCTGGGTTATACTTTGTAGACAACGGTCGATAGATCCACTCGCCCATTGATCCGCCTGATGGCAGTTTATCGCTCGCCGTCCATTCCAACAGATTTTTCAAACATTGGTCTCCCTCTTCTTTAGTAACAGTACGCATCCATCCGAAACCGGTGTCGGGCTGAATCAGATCCCGATATTTTTCGGGATTGGCGAGGAATTCCTCAGCGCTACAACCACAGATATATTCAATCTTCTTTCGTGTGATAGGATTTAATAATACATTTTCAAGCCTTGTCAGCCAACGCAAATTCTCTATCCGATTGTTTTGCCGATTAGTGTCTATATGGTCAACAACATAAATTTTGGTATCGCGCGGCCCGTAAAAGGCCATTGCCACAATGATATGAACACGTGCCGAACCAATTTCCATATACCCGGTTTTTTTGTTGGGCTTGCCAAAAGTCCATTGACAATCAGTTAGTCGAGGTTTCTTTCCTTCACGGGGATGTCGCAGCACGGCTCCGTTATCACGAACTGAGTACTGTTCATCCTTATAAATGCATTCTTCTTCGCGGGTATAGTTGTTGACGCTTGGTTTCATATCACATATTCTTAAACAGATTATTTATTCAATTACGACTGCTGGAATGGGTTTAGCCATTTCGTTTTTAGCAGTGCATTGATATGTTCCTATCTGTCTTGTACATTTACCAGAACGTATTTTGATTTTTTTGTTTGTCGTAATAAGATTTATTATCGTAATTGATAAGCAGAACTAATATTCTATCAAAACAGAGGAACTCACCAGTCCGCGCCAATGCTACATTTGGAGCCAAAACCTGTACAACCTGTATTTCATTATGCTACTCCTATACATCGGACAAGCTGCATCAGTTTTACGTCTGACTATTATTGCGGACAAAAACACCCAGGTGGATGCTTGCTTTATTGCACTAAATGTCTTATTTTAGGGGAGCAAAGAGGAGCGGGTGCGGTTTGTCGGCATTCGGTAGCGTAGCTGGCGCGCTATCGAACAGCATTTGCAACTCCGGTGTATCGAAGGCTTCCGTCAAACCGAATAGCAGGTATTCTACCTCCTCTTCGCTGTCCTCCACAAAAACAAAATGGTCGATCCGTACCGCCTTGTGAGCTGGAATTAGCATGTAGGGTTCATCGTAGGTATATCCCAAATTAAAGCACAGCTGCGGTTGATGGTGGCTCTCTGAAAGTCTCAATATGTTAATATATAATGGAGTTTCCGAATCGTTGCAAACGGTGAAACAAAACGTATTCTCTTCGAGAGCGACCTTTTGCAAGAAGATTTGTTGTGGTTCCTCAATTGTGGTGCCACGGTTCGCTATAGCCCTGCACAGCGACGTATAGACTGCTGTGGTGGTCATATTACCATCTTGACCTCTATGAGAGACCCCGTGTGTTTGGTAGGAATAAGAGTTGTCTCCAGCCTGAACGGATTTACGTATCTGTTCGTTCATTGTTCCAGTGATCCGGTCTGCCTGTTTTTTTGCATCACTGACAATGCGGGCCACGCTCTGCTGACCGCTGTGGATCGAATAGAAGATCCTATTCGACGTATTATCCAGAATACAGACCCGGCCCTCTTTCATGTTTAGTAGATCAGTTGCCGAGACCACCGACCGTTTCTGCAGAGGTCTCCAGCCCGAATCACCCTTAATGAAAGCTTCGCCCTCGATTTTGTAGATAGAATATTTGCTCTGTGCCGTCGTTGGTAATATATATAGCAAACAGATAACCGATAGAATAAAACACCTATTCATAATCTATTTTTTCTTTTGTTTTTGAACCAGGAAATCAAGTACTCTCCGCTACCATACCAAATATCATTAGCTGCCAGGCCCAAACCGACCATCAGTAGTGGTTTGGTGAAGTCCATACAGAGGTGTGCTACGATGAAGAGTTTGCAGCCACACAACATGATACAATAAAGCAGCAGAAACTGAAACACACGAATCGCCAAATTACCAATTTTTTTCGCCCTCAACAGGTTGTTCAATACAACGACCAATGAACATAGGAAGATGGCGATGGCCCATTCGACGGCCGTGCTCGTTCGCCGAATGTAATTGCTGTCGAGGATGGTCGACAATGAGCAGGCAAGAACCCGCACGCCTGGCATCTGGTAATCCACAGGGGTAATATGCTTGTCGGCCGGATCGTCTACAGCTCCGATTAAGACCACACGTCTCGTCAGATCATCTTTACGCTCCAGCACCTCAAACGACTTCACAACCTCATACTCCCGCGACGGATAGTCAATTATTTCGAAGGTACGGGCTCTTGCGCGAATCAGCTGATAGGCTTGTGGTGCGGCCTTGCGGGCCAAAGCCAAGGCGAAGCCAGGAATAGTGTCTGTCAACATGGGGAACTCGGGCCTAAACTCTCGGATCACACTCTGTATATTGTTTCCAGCGAGGTTGACGGCACCGAAGTTTTTGTGCGGGATGCTCTCATAGAAGAATGAACCCTCAATGCGGTCGAAGCGTTGTTGCACAGGATCATAGTTAAGATAGACGGGTAGGATCAAATTATCGCAACTGCAGATGGCTTCAACCAGACGGTTGTCGTCTGCCGAGGGGTAGTCGAACATTACGTCGAGCCCGACGGCCATCGGAGCGCAGAAATCGACCATCTCGATCACCTCGGCGATCTGCTCACGCGAACAGCCGTCGATGCTGACAATCACCACATTTTTATCGAGCGTGGCGACGCTGCGTTGGTTGGCTACAGCGAAATAAAAATCGGATATTCGCGAATTTGCGTTCCCAGTCGCTCCATTGAAATAGGAGATCGAAGAAATGTCGTAAGCGATCAGATACGATAGTACGTAAGCCAGGCATACAATTATAGTTGTACGCAGGAATTCTCCGATGATTTTTTTGAGAAGCATAGTGAGGTTTCAGGCGGGTTGTTCTTATAAAATACAAATTTAGATAAAATCCACAGAAATAGCATGGAGATGTGGCAAAAAATGGAGACAAATCAACCACTGAATTTTGATTTTTTGCCCACTTTTTTGTCTCTTTATTGATAAAGATAATATCTTTGTGATATGAAAAAAATCCTTTTATTGATGGCAGCGATCTTTGCTGTTGGTTTTTCTTACGCGCAGGATGTCACCTATTATACGACTCGCATAGCTCAAATATATCATGGCAAACCCAAAACAGTCATGGATATCGCCGAAGGTCTGGGGATTTGTATAATGGAATTTGACAAAAACGGGCGCATCATCTCCAAGAAACAGGACGAGTATGAGTGTACCAACTTCTACGAGTGGGGCGAAAACACGATTAAGGTTTCAACTGTGAAGCCGGATGGAAGTGTGGTTAATATTATAGAGTTGAACTATGTAGAAGATGTCGGACATTTGTTGATTGACAATAGACGAGAGAATATTATCGATCATGTTTTCAACATGAACGGCACTATGAGTAAATTTATCCACACATATAAAGATATGCCGAGTTTTACAGCGCAGTTCGAATACGCGAACGACAACCCTTCCTTTTTTGTCAAGATCAAGGCCTATAGAGGTAAGAAATTGGTGGGTGAGTTCGATACCAGAGTCATTGAGTTCGACGAGCAGGGTAATTGTACGGAGTTCGTTGAGACAGGTAATGGACAGGAAATGACCACGCATCGGCGAATTATCTATTATGATGAAGAATAATAGGACGTCATTTTGAAAAAGCGCGACAAACTAATCCTCACATTCTATGAGGATATTTTTTAGATCAGTCAACCTCCTTTTGGCGGAGATCGGTCTGCTATTGATGGTATCTACAGGTGTCGTTCAGGCACAGAACGAACAGGATCCCGATTTGCGCCGCGCCACTGATTTCGTCTCTACAGCCTACAAGACGTTGCTAATGACCAAGGACTATGCTGAAGCTCGCCGCTGTTTTGAGGCCGCAGTCCAAATCTACAAAGCCAAAAAGGGACCGGAAGATCAGAAATATTTGGAAGCCGTATATGGATTAGCAGATGCGTGCGAGAAACTCAACGACAGCGATGCAGCATTACGGTATTTCAAACTCTATGCCGAACACACCCGAGTCAACCCTCTGCGTATCTACCTCCGTATCGGCACATTGTGTGAACGAATGAAGAACTTTCAGGAGGCTGCTTTCTACTATGGTCGCAGTGTAGCCCTATTTGAGTGCGACAGTGTGAAATGGAACAACGATGTGTCGAAATGCTACCACAGTTTGAGCGCGGTGCAAGAGCGTTTGGGTGATTACAAAACCGCTCTTGCAACCGTCCGCCAACATATCAAAAGCGAAAAGCGGTATTGGGGCAAAGACAACAACCTGTTGGTTGCAATGAGACGTGCTGCCATGCTATGTCACCGTCTCGGCGACGACAACCAAGCTTTGCGGGAATACGACCGGTGTATGACCCTACTGGAGGAGATAGAGCCCGATAACAATAAATTGAAGAATCTCAACTATGCGGTTATACTCAACGACCGAGGATTGTCGCTCAAGGCATTATGCCGCTATGACGAGGCTTTAGCCGATTGCCAACAAAGTCTCAAGATCCGTCAAGCGGTGCAGGGCATCGAGACCATTGACTATGCAGTGATCCTCAACAATATTGGTTCTATTTTCTTGGCCAAAGGGCAGTACGACGAGGCACTTCAAAGTTTCGAGCAGGCCTTGAAAATTTACTGCGAGGCCGTCGGCTGCGACAACACGATGTATGTCAACTGTATCGCTAATCTGGGAACGGTCCACTCTGAGTTAGGCAACTACGACCGAGCCCTGAGATTCAGCTGCGAGGCTGTCGACGGGTTTCGTAAATACTTCGGTGAGCGACATCCGGATTATGCACAGAGTCTCAGTAATTTGGGTGTTGTGTACGACCATTGCGGCAATTATGAGGAAAGTTTACGTTACCATGTGAAAGCAGCCAAGCTATTCGCCCAAACTGTGGGCATGCAGCATCCACTTTACATCTCGACGCTCAACGACATAGGATGTTCCCAGCTGCAGTTGGGGAAGCTCGATGATGCAAAAAAAAATCTGTCGGAGGCCTGCTCTCTGTGGTGTAAAATCGGGGAAGAATCCAGTTCCAATTATGCCGTCGCGCTCAACAATCTGGCGATGGTCTACAGCCGGGAGTGTAACTTTCGCGACGCTCTGACTCTGTATGAAAAAGTTGCTGAGATTCGATGTCGCATTCTGGGGACCAATCACCCCGATTATGCCATGACGTTGAATGATATTGCTGTTGTATATCAAAAATATGGTGACTTTCGCCGAGCCAGAGATTATCAGGCCCGCTCCGTTGAGATCATAGGTTTGACCAAAGGAATAGAATCCCCCGATGCAGCAGTGATCTGTCACAATTTGGGTAGCCTCTATCACGCATTGGGAAACTATGCCGAGGCTGAAAAACAGTATCGGAATTGTGCGAATATCCAGCTCAAAATCAAAGGCGACCGACATTCCGATTACGCTAAGGTACTCAATGCTTTGGGTGCGCTGTACGTCGACATGCAACGCTATGACGAGGCCGTTAGCTGCCTCGAACAATGCAGCCGGATCAGTCTCGATACCTATGGACGGCAACACCCAGATTATGCGAATTATCAAAGCAATATCGCCTCCGTTCTCAACCTCTACGGGCAATGGGAGAAAGCAGAGCAGATCCTGTTGGAGGTACTGAAGATCTACGAAGCCTCGTCGCTGCAAAATACCACCCAATATGCCTTGGCACTGAATAAACTAGCCTACACATACAGTGCTCAAGGGCAGGATAAATACAATCAGGCGCAAGCCTTGTACCGCCAAAGCGCCGATATCTTGCGGAAGTTACTGGGCCCACGCCATCCCGACTACCTGGTGACCTGCAACAATATCGGATTGGCTGCTCTGTGTGCCAGGGAGTATGCTATGGCCGAACGATACATGCGAGAGCTTTTCGAAGCGATTCGCGAGAATATACGCACCGACTTCATTTACCTCACCGAGCAAGAACGCCTCCTCTATTGGAATACGCAACAATTACATATAGCCAACCTCTTCGCATTGGGATCTGATCGAGTCGAAGGACCTACTGCTCGACTGATCTACGATGCCAGTTTACTCAACAAAGGGCTGCTGCTCTGCACGAACATCGCTTTGGAAACAGTAATTCGCGATTCTAAAGACGAACGGCTAATCGCTGATTTCAACGAACTGCGCGCGCTTCGCTACCGGCTAATGAAGATCCGCCGCGCGCCACAAAGTACACGGGATGTCGACTCTCTCGAGCAACGGGCCACAAAGATGGAGATATCGATCCAAGAACGGTCGGAAGCTTTCGGCAATTATTTGAAGCACACTCTGGTCAAATGGTCTGACGTTCGCGCGAATCTGGCCAAGGGTGAGGCGGCCATCGAATTTGTAAGCTACGGCTTCCAGACTGACACACTCTACGATGCGTTGATCATCCGTCGCGATTGTTCTTCTCCGCAACACGTGCATCTGTGTTCGCTTAAAGAGTTGCGCGAGCGAATGACCGACCTGCACGATCCGCAAATTTATTGCGATCCGCAATACCTGAACAAGTATATTTGGGAACCGCTGGAGCCCTACCTGTCCGGTGTCGAACGCCTTTACTTTGCCCCTTCGGGTGAGCTGTACAATATCGGTGTAGAGTATCTGCCCACGCCCGATGGACGGCGAATGTGCGACCGGTTTCAGATGATCCGCCTCTCGTCAACGCGCGAACTTGTGCGCACGAGCGCTAAAAGCGTTTTCAAATCGGCTGCACTTTTCGGCGGTCTGAATTATAATACGGGCATTGATGACATGATTCTTTATGCTGCGGATTACGGAGTTCGCGGAGCTATGAACGATCGGTTCAACCGCGAGAATCTGCAGATTTCGGGAGCATGGAATTATCTGCGCGGCACACGCCAAGAGGTTGATTGCATTGCAAATATGCTCTCGATCGACCACTGCAAGATCTCCAAGTATACAGGAGATGAGGGCGTGGAGGAGACATTCAAGTCGTTGTCTGGCAACGGTGTCGAGTTGGTGCATATTGCCACGCACGGGTTTTACTTTCCGGAGGAAAAGGTATCACGGGAGGTGATGATTGGGTCAAACCAGCTGCTGCGCGAGGATCAATCATTGCAACGGTGCGGCCTAGTCTTTACAGGGGCAAATCACATTTGGCTGGCTGATTCGACGATTCCAGAGGAAATAGATGACGGTATCTTGACTGGTCGCGAGATCTCATCAATGGATTTGCGAGGGAATGATTTGGTGGTTCTTTCGGCCTGTCAAACGGGCGTTGGCAAAGTTACGGGTGAAGGTGTTTTCGGTTTGCAGCGGGCTTTCAAGAAAGCGGGTGCGGGTACGTTGTTGATGAGTTTGTGGGAGGTTAATGACGAGGTGACACAACTGATGATGACTGAGTTTTATAGGGCATTAGTGTTGGGCAAATCAAAACATGAAGCCCTGCAGCAGGCTCAAAAGCGAATCCATGAGCGTACATTTATAGTTAATGGCGAAGAGTTGAGCGGCATTGATCCTCGCTTTTGGGCAGCTTTCATCCTGATGGATTAACCCACTGCAATGCCAAACAACATAACACGAATTTTGGACAATCTGGATAGATGCTGCGCTGCAAGCGGCGAAGCATTTGCAGTTTTCTTATGGGAACCTTAAATTTTCAGCCCTTTATGGCCATATTGTCTACGCGTAGGTTGGCAAAAGGTATTTCGTAGTTTCTCGAACTTCTCCCTGCACCACTCCTTAAACGGTACTTTGTTGATATTTAGTTGTAGTTTTCGTTTGTCGGTCGGGTCTGACGTTATTTGTGCTATTACTCGTTCAACTGTAAACTTGCAGTTGTGTTCTTCGGAGTAGAGCGTTCCAGTGAATCTCAGTGGTTTGCCTTTCAGAAGCGTTGCAGTCTGTTCATCATCGAAACCGGCAGTTCGGCAAACGCTTTCCATTCGGATCATCTCACGGAAATAAGGGAACCACTTTACAGCTTTCGAGAGCGCGGTGTTCAATAGCGACATTTCTTTTTCATGCTGCTTCGTTAGATTCGATGTTTCGACAGCCTGTCGTGCCTGCAAGACCGTCAATTCTCGACTATGGTCGCTCTGCATGATCGCGATCTTCTTTTGCAGGATTTCAATCGTTTCATCGCGTGCGGCGACTTCTTGCCGTAATGCTCCGATTTCCTGCTCCTGTCGTTTGACTTTCGACGTTCCGATCATCGAACCGATACCGTCGAGGATAGTCGTACCGACCTCAGCGGCGGAGTTTTTCAATCGCTCGGTTTTCAATTCGCCTTTTACTGCGTTCAGCTCGGCCGCAGTTCGATGCAATTCTGCGCGTGCCCTCTGTTCCTGCTTCGTGGCATGTTCGACAGCTTTGCGTTTCTCCTTCTCGATGCGGAGCAATTCGCCGATATTGTCCTGCAAATTCTGCTGCCGGGCAATGGCGTTGCGATAGAATTCCTGTGTCGTAACGTGTCGGGCTTTCGAGCTGTCGATACCTCTTTGCAATCCGTATTTGGCCATTGCTGCGGCATAGGTGTCTTGGTATTCTTTCAACTTGATACGCGACATTACATCATCGGCACACAACCGAGGGCGTGCGACGGATTTTGTACGGTATTTCCGCTTGTTAGGTTCGTCGGTTTGCTTTTCGCGAACTTTGCGCCGTTCACCGGTAACTATGGGAACGACTGCTGCATGAATATGCGGGGTCGCTTCGTCCATGTGTAATACAGCCGAAACAACATTCTCGGCTCCAAAAGTTCGCCGTAGCCATTCGAGGTTATCGGCGCACCACGCTTTCAGGCGCCCCTTTTGGACGATGCGTTGCATATCCTCTTGAGTGCCTGTCAGCATGACACGAATTACCCGCACTTGATTCGTTCCGATCTTGCGAGTCAATCCGGCATGTTCGAGCCGATGGTTGATCGCCTGCGTTCGGTCGGCGACACCCTCCGGGAATTCGACGAGTTCTTCATTCAGGTAAGTCAGCTTCGGTATGGCATTGGGCGGCATTTTGGTGCGTGCGATATGAGCGGTCATCGGCACTTCATTGTCCGGCGACTTATCCAAATGCAATACGACGTATCCCATAATAGTAGATAGGTTTTAGGTGATTGATATTTGCGTGGTTTGTATTTCGACCGCATGTGCGGTCGGCGGCCGGAACGGTCGCAAGAGGTTTTCAAAGGGTCGCCCTTTGGCCTATTGGGGCTTTTTCAGTGTCGGCGTGCCGATGCGTCGAGAAAAAGCCCTAATAGGCTATGGCTTTTTGTAAAAAGCCGCGGGCGCGAAGCGGCCGAAGGGGGGGGCAGATGTATCGATGATGTGTCCGACAGCAGGGGCAGATGTTGAAAGAGAACCTACAATCCGTCGTCCCTGTGCGCCCGGAGGGATCCTCCCAAATCCCATAGGGCGCACAAGGGGCAACAGGACCGAACTCCGTCGTCT
>JAIECN010000046.1 GCA_029068505.1 Alistipes sp. | reverse complement strand
GAATTCGACCGTCACGATATTTTCGAGGTGCAGGCCGAGGAGGTTGGTCTCTGACAACCCACGGAAAGTCCCAACAAGCAGTTCCGTTAAATTAGGGGCCGGTTCATTTGCAGATTTCAGAAAGTTTGCCTACTTTTGGACCCGTAATCGGAGAGGTGCAGGAGTGGTTGAACTGGCCCGCCTGGAAAGCGAGTAAACGTCAAAAGCGTTTCAGGGGTTCGAATCCCCTTCTCTCCGCAAAAAACAGCAAACACGATGTTTGCTGTTTTTTATTTCCCCGAACCGGGAACCGAAATCACAAAACCCCTTATCGGAACATTTTTCTGCAGATCGAGAAACGGCGAACACTCCGTTTCTTCAGCCGGAAGACGCCGAATATCATTTTTCTGCCGGAAGCCGCCCACTCCGTTTCCGAGAGCCGCCCACTTTATTGGCTCTGCCGAAAGTCGAACACCAGATCGATGTGCAGGCCCTCGTCGCCTTTCTTGATGCGGATATTGCCCGGCTGACTGCCGGGGCCTTGCTGTTCGATGGGCTTGAACGAGCGGATGGCCGGAATGTCGAGCAGAAAGGAGATGTCGCCCGCAGGGAATGCCGGCATCGTATCCTCCTGTCGGCCCTCGGGTTCGCGCGGCGTGAAGAGACGCAGGAAAATGCCGTCGCTCAACGCATGGACGCTCCACGGCGCGGTGTCGCTTTCGAGCGTCGCCCAATAAAGTCCGGCGTGATAGCCTTTGAATTCCGGATAGACCAAGTTCTCGAAGCTCTCGCCCGTCACCGTGTCGTTGCAGGCCTTGTGCCAGATGCCGTGGCGCGTCCCCTCGATGCGGTTCTTCCACACCCGATAGGGGCCGCGGCCCAGCCAGCGCATGCCCGTGCAGCTCGTCTCCGGATAGGAAAAGGAGAATCCCAAGTTGTAGACCTCCGTGTCGGTGAATGCGTCGTCGAAGCCGCCGCCGCCCGAAGCCCGGTTCAGCAACAGCGCTTTCATCTCCAACAAACCGTCGGGCGTCATGCGCCAGACGATCGAGTCGACCCCGCCGCGATAATGTGCACAGAAAACGGCCCCTTCAGGCGTATTGCGCACGCTGCTGCGGGACGGATCGAAGCGCATCTTCATGCCGACGGCCACCGGGCCATTGTTGAACGGCACCTCGCGCCCGCCCGCTCGCACCCCGCGCAGCATGCCCGTAGCCGCATCGAACGTGGCCTGGACGTCGCAGCTGCGCAACTCGATCGTCGTATCCGTACGGATCGCTGCGGCCGGTGCTGCGGCCGGTGCTGCAGCGTCGGCATGACGATCGAAATAATCCCGGGCGAACCGGATCGGCCAACTCCACTCGCAGATGCTCCGTCCGTCGGGACCGAAAGCCTCCAGCTCCAGCACGTCGCCCTCGCGGAAATCGGGCGGCAGCACGAACCGGGCCGTACGGGTCTCGCCCGGCGCCGCATCGGGCAGCGCCACATCGCCCGAAGCGACCGTCCGCACCTCGGTCTCTTGCCCCTCCAAAGGCGAGGGACACGTGCGCACGGCATAGGTCATGCGGCACTGCGACAAGGGCGTGAACAAATATTCGTTGGTCACCAGAAACGAGCCGTCGAACCGCTCGGTGATGATAAAAGGCTCGATCCTCAACGGCGACCACTGCGCACGGATGGCATAGAAACTTCCCTCCTTCTCGCGCCGCGGCCCTACCACGCCGTCCGGGGCGTTCGAACCGTCGGAGTCGAGCACGCCCCCGCGGTCGCTGCGGCGCGGCGCCTCGTCGCAGAAAGCCCAGATGAATCCGCCGGCGAAGAAAGGCGACGCACACCACCGATCCCAGAAATCGCGCAGGCCGGCACCGCCGCCCTGATCGTACATGGCGTGCATGAATTCGGTGGGCAAGAAAACTTTATGACCGTTGGTAAAACGCCCGACCCCCGTCAGGTAAGCAGGATAATGATGCGTGTCGATGCCGTCGAAATCGGCCCACGGATGGATCGTGTGGCGGCGCTGCAAACGGTCGCGGCAGGCGAAAAGGGTGTCTATCTTCGTGTTCCATCCGCCCTCGTTGCCGTTGCTCCACAGCACGATGCACGGATGATTCGCATCGCGGTCGATCATCTCGCCGAGCAACTTCGTTGCCGTAGGCGTATCGTAAGCGTCGTGCCAGCCGGCCAGCTCGTCGATATAGAGCAGCCCCAGCGAATCGCACATGTCCAGAAAATGCTCGTCGGGCGGATAATGCGAACGCACGGCATTCATGTTCATGTCGCGGATGAGTTCGGCATCGAGCCGGCTCAACGCCGCGCTCGTCGCCCGGCCGCCGTCGACCGAGAACGAATGGCGGTTGATCCCCTTCATCACCAGTTTGCGGCCGTTGAGATAGATGCCGTCCTGCGGCACGAACGCCACCGTACGGAAACCCACGCGGGTTTCGCGCTGTTGGATCGTCCGGCCCGCGGAGTCGAGCAGTTCGAGCCGCGCGACATAGAGGTGCGGCGCCTCGGGCGACCAGGGACGAACGGAGTTCCACGCACTCTCGAACACGGTTTCGGCCCCTTCGACCGGCACCGTGACGCTCGTTGCGCCGTCGACCGTCGCCAAAGGCGCGTCATCGGTCAAGGCCCGCAGCGAAAGGCGGAGCGAATGGCCTTGCGTCTCGCCCTCGGCATCCACGAGCACCCGCAGCCGGCCGTCGTGCGAGGCATCGAGCAGATGCCGGCGGATGTTGGTCTGCGGCACCGCCTCCAGCCACACCGGACGGTAGATGCCGCCGTAAAGCCACCAGTCGGCCTTGCGCTCGGCCGCGTTGACGCTTTTGTTCGCCGAATGCTTGGCGACCCGCACCTCCAACAGGTTGCGCCGTCCGAAATGCAGCAGCGGCGTGATGTCGTAGCTGAAACGATAGAATCCGCCCCGATGGACTTCGCCGGCCGGGCGTCCGTTGACCCGGACCTCCGCGTCGGTCAGCACGCCGTCGAAAAAGAGCTTCACCCGACGGCCCGCCCACTCGGCGGGCACATCGAAACGACGCCGGTAGAGGCCCTCCTCATCGCTGGGCCGAGCACCCTTGACGGTGTACCAGCGGCCGTAGGTGTAGTCGCCGAATCCTTGCAGTTCCCAGCAGCCGGGCACGCCGATCTTGTGCCAGGCGCCGCTGTTCTGCCCGGCGGAACAACGGAAATCCCACATCACGGCATCGTCCGTTCCCCGGCCCGAAAGATAGACGCGCTCGGGATGGGGAGTCTGGGCAAAGAGACCGACGGAGCAAAGAAGCAGCCAAAGAACGAACGGGAACCGGCGCATATACCTCGCTTCGATTTATTGCAACTTATAGACTTCCGACCCGGCCAGCAGGAAGCAACCCGTGCCGTAGTCCTCGAAATCGGGCACCGAATCGTACTTGACCGGCTGTCCGTCCTTGGGTTCCTTGCCCGTGCCCTGCACGTAGCCCAGGAAACCGTTGGGATGCACGGCCTCGGAGACCATGGCGTTCCAAGCCTTGAGCACCACGGGCAGATACTCCTTGCGGTCGAGCACGCCGTTGTTGATGCCCCACGCCATGCCGTAGACGAAGAGCGCCGTGCCGCTGGTCTCCTTGCCGCCGAAGTTCGATTCGTCGTGGAGGCTGACGTTCCAGAAGCCGTCCTCGCGCTGGCAGGCTTTCAGCGCCTTGCACATGGCTTTCAGATCGGCGAGGTAGGCCGTCCGGTGCGGCTCGTCGGACGGAATGTCCTGCAACACGCGCACCAGCGCCGCCACGACCCAGCCGTTGCCGCGCGACCAGTAGCAGTTGCGGCCGTTGGGTTCCTTGTAGGGCGGCACGAAATCCTTGTCGCGCCACCACAGCCCCTCCTTGGCGTTGTAGAGTCCCCCGGCCAGCGTATTGCGGCTCCAGGCGTACATCTCCCACGCTTTTTCGAAATAGCGGGCGTCGCCCTTCAACCGGCCCAGCTTCGAGAGCACGGGCATGCCCATCTGGATGGCGTCGATCCACGTCCAGTCGTCGACCTGCGGCGTGTTGACCAGCATGTTCATCGAAGCCAGCGTCTTGGTCAGCCGGTGCGGCTCGGGACACAGCTCGTAGAGGTCGATGTAGGTCTGCGAGCAGCAATAGTTGTCGGCGTTGCGCGTCGTGGTGTCGTCCTTGCGCATGCCCCACTTGTGGAAATCGGCCCAGCGGCAGGCATAGTCGTAGTAGCGGTTTTCGGGATAGACCGAATAAAGCGCCATGAGTCCCTCGTAGTAGACGGCCCGTGTCCAGATGTTGGACTCGTAGACCTTCTTGCGCGAATAATAAGGCATGACGGCCGTCGGATCGGCGAACTTCTTCATGAAGTAGTCGTTGACCCGCACCATCGTCTTGAGGGTCTCTTTGCGCGAGGGAATCTCCTGGGCGCCGGCCGTCGCCGCCGTCAGGCAGAGCAGCACGAACGTAAGCAGTTTTTTCATGGTTATCGAATGGTTTTTGTTGTGACAGGATAGAGTTTTACGGCACCGTTCAGCCCCGAAGGCTCGGGCGCCCACGCCGAGGTGTCGAGCGGCTTGTTGAGCGCGCTGACGATATTGGCATCCTTGAACTTGCGCCATTGTATGCCGCGCCGGTCGTAGTCGGCGATGCGGTTGGCCGGCAGATTGGTAACTTCGATTTCGAAGAGGTTGTCGCCCGCGACGAGCCAGCGCCCGACCTCCAGTCGGAACGGCACCGCCCAGACGGTGCCGGCGTCGTGGCCGTTGATCCGCACGCGGGCCGACTCGCGCAGGTCGCCCAGGTCGAGCACCCACTCGTCGGCCGCCGCAGGATCGGACACGGTAAAGCGGGCCGCATAACGCCCCGTGCCGCAAAATACGGCCAATTCGGGCGAAAGATCCGTCCATGAACAAGGGCCGTCGAGCCGGAAAACGCTGTCGATGGCCGGCTCCGCATCGGGGAACGACAACTCCCAGTCGTGCCCCCCGATCCCCTCGCCCGCAGCACGGAAGTAAGGCCAGGCGGGAACATCGCCGCAAGGCTGCATGCACGCCTCCAGCAACAACGACTCGCCGGGCTGCAACTGGAGATAAACCTCCGTGGTGCCGCGACCGGTGGAACGCGAAGCCGCCGTGCCGCGGCGCCCGGTCAACGGATCGGTAACCACGACCTGCCGGGCCGCAGTGCCGATTTCGTACCAGCCGTCGAGGGCCGGGCCGTTCAACAACGAGAAGAAATAGCGTTTGCCCGCCCGGTCGGCCCGGCGGATCAGTTGGCAACCCAGCTCCTTGAGCGGCTCGCGCGTGGCGCCCGCCGCAGCCAGCAATTCGGCGAGGTTGCAACCGGTCAAGATACGCCCACGGCCGAACGCATGCTCCGCCGAACGCCCGAAGTCGGCGGCAGGAAGTTGCCGAAGGAGCCGGCCGAGCGTCTTGCGGCGGCCGTCGAGACGAGCGAAGCCCGGCACATCGTCGGGATAACGCCCCAGAAAGACGACCGTGGCACCGCGGCGTGCCAACTCCAGCACCTTGGCGAGCGTCTCGTGGGGGATCAACCGGCAGTCGGGCAGCACGAGCGTCTTATAGCGGGTGCCGGCATCGGTAACGCACATCCCGTCTACTACTTGCAATCGTTGCAGGTATCGGTCGGAAATGTAATCGGCATCGTAGCCGCCGCGCACGATGGCGTTCATGGTACGCTTCAAGGCGGGCATCGTCCGCTCCATCTTGTGGATGTCGAAAAGCAGCAGATTCTTGCCCTGCTGCGAACGTCCGATATCCTCCATAGGGATGTACAGAAGCACCTCGTTGTCGGGCGCGCCCTCCTGCAAGAAACGCTGGCAGCGGGCCGCATAGTCGAACAACCCGCCGGCATTGCGCCAGAGCGTGGCTGCAGGCGACAGGTTGATCGAAGCATAGAACAGCCACCCCGGGAACGCCGCGCCCTGCGGCGAATAGGGTGCGCCGTGGAAGTAGACATGGTTGACGCCCGAAGCCAGAATCTGGTCGATCTCGGGCTTGCACTGGGCCAGCGAAGTATGGAAATGTTCGGTCAGCCAAGTGAGCGTCTCGCACGAAACGAGGCGCTTGCCCGTGACGTGGGCGGCCGACGAAGCGAACTTCAGCACCGCAGGATCGGCATCGCTGGGCTTGGCGTCGGGATCGCGGCGCAAACCCGGAATGGCGAACTCCGTGCGGCCGAACGACTCGCACTCGGGGATGTCGACCGCGGCGTAGAAATCGAAGATGTTGCCCGGCGAACCGTGGGCCTGATTGCGGACGCGGCAACCGCGGGCGTGCGCCCAGCCGGCCCACGTCTGCGTGAAGTTGCGCAGGAGCATGTCGGCGAGCGTCTGCCGGTAGTCGCGCACGATGCGGGCCGAGCGGTCGTCGGCACCCGCCGCGGCGAATTCGGGCAGATGATCTTGCAAGCGATAGCCGTGGTCGCGCTCGAACTCGTCGAGCAGCGTCTCGTCCCAGCTGGCGCCGTAGACCTCGAACGAATCGTTGAAAAACGTGTCGGGCCACGGAGCGTCTGATGCAGCGAACGCCCGGTCGAAACGGGCCAGATAGCGCTCGACAGCCGCGCGGTTGTAGTGGTTGAGCACCAGTCCCTCGCCGCCGGGCGCGGCGCGCTTGACTTTCTGGAACGTGCGCCCGGCATAGAGCGCATAGAGCGTCCAGTCGCCCTCGGGGGCCGTCCAATCGAGCCGCCCGTCGGCCGCGACATGGGGCATCAGATCGAGGCGCCGGTCGCCGCACACGGCTTGCAGGGCTTGCAGCTGCGCCACGGTCTGCTGCCGGGCGTCGGCCGGGTGCAACGGTCCCTCGAAGCGCTCGCCCTCGCGGAGCGTATGGGTTTCGAGAATATATTTCTGGGCGCTCTCGTCCGTCGTGACCCACGGACCGCCGAAAGGCCACCCCGTGCCGTTGTTCATGTCGACCTGCAAACCCAGCTCGGCAGCTCGGGCGACGGTATATCCATAGGCCTCCATCCATTCGGGCGAAAGGTAGCGCAAGTCGTTGGCTTCGTTGCCCCGCACGCCATAGATGGGCGTGATCTCCACTCCGCCGATGCCCTGCCGGGCGAACTCGGAGAGGTTCCAGTCCAGCCCCCGGCTGTCGACGGCGCTGCCCAGCCACCACCAACGCACATAAGGCTTGTGCTCGGGACGGGCCGGCACCGAATCCGCGGCGCAAACGGGAACCAACGGCCGGGGCGATGCTCCGACCGGCACCCACGCGACCCATGCGGCGAACCAACAAAACAGAAGAAGCGATTGTCTCATGTTATTATCTTTTCAAAAATCGGCTGCGGCGCGGCAAAACACAAACAAGATTGCTCCTACCCTCGCCTTGCACTATCTTTGCAACGTAATGGCCATCAGACCGATTACCACGTCGTTCGACAAAGTTTCCAATTCCAGTGCATCGAGTTCGCGCGACGGATCGAGCCGCACATCCAAAAGCAAGCCGGCACCGCCGTCGATCGACCGGCCGTAGACCCCCTCGATACCCAGTTCGTCGCCCAGACGGCGGCTGACAAGCCCCGATCCGAAGTGGATGCGCAAAGGACGCGCGGCACCCTCTTCGGGGCGGAACGCGTAGTCATCGTAGTAGATGTCCTGCTCGATGGGCACCCAGGTCGTGGGGTTGACCAGATCGAGCGTCTGCACCGTACCGTCCTTATAGCGGATGCGCACCGCGCCGTTGGCGATGCCGTACTGCATGTGGTTGGTCGACCCGGCCAGCAACAGGTAGGCGTGCGACGCCCGGCCTGCCAGCGGCACCATGGCTGCATCGGGATAGTTGTCCCACAAGGAGGTGTAGAGGATGTTGCGGCCCTCGTGCGGCGTGCGGAACGGAATGCCGAGCGAAGTGTTGAAGACACCCGCCTCGCCGGCCAGCGCCCGCAGGCCGCTGTCGTCGATTTCGGCCGTCTGGGTAGGATGGCACCATTCGCCGATGCCCTGCACGGGAATCTGCAACGTGGTGCACGCCGGGCGGGGCGAAAGGTAGCGGTTTTTGAAGATATCGCCTACCGATGCGTTGAAATCCATGACGACCGGTTCGCACCGGGCGCTGTCTACGTCATCGAACCCGGCAGCGGCGGCCGGTTTCCGGGGTCGGGGCAGTTCTTCGGCCTGCCACCACCGCAACCCGCCGGCCGCGACCTCGCGGAAAAGCGTATGGCCCAAGCGTTTCTCGGCCCCCGTGAAGCGCACCTTGCCGCTCTTGCCCCACACGACCTCGACGGTCGCACAAGGCGCCGAACCGGTCTCGATGACAACGGTCGCGGCACCCACCGAAGGTTCTTCAAGGCGCCACGAAGCCTTGCGGCCGTCGACGAGCACCTCGCGGACGCTTCCGCGTGCCCGCAGGCAAAGCTGCACGGCGAGGGGGTGTTCGAAACGCTGCTCGATCCGGTAGGTGTCGCGCTGCCCCTTGCGGACGAACTTATAAGCCAGATCCTGCATCGAGACCTCGGCATGCTCCCAGGCGGCGGGGAATCCGGGCCGGATCGCCAGCCGCCCGTCGAGCGCATCGGGCCGGATGCCGTAGAGACCCTCGACCAACGCCCTGGCCCACACGCCCACGGGATCGCCGAAGTCGCGGTAACACTCGCCGCGTGCGGCGTCGTAGTGGCTGATCTGCCCGAAGTTGAGCGGCGAAGCACCCATGTACATGTTGTCGAGCGCAACGCTTTTCATCAACCGGAACGCCTCCTCAGCGCGTCCGGCCTGCCAATAAGCCAACGCCGTGTGCATGACCTCGGCGACGGCCACATTGTTGATGCTCCACGAATAAGGCTTCCAATCGGTGGTCGAAACGACGGCATAACCCTCCTCCACACCTTCGGCCCGAAGGGGAATGTGCGGAATTTCGGTGTCGACGTACCGCGTGGCGGCGTAAGCCTGGAACGGGTCGGCGGTCTCGGAATCGATGGCATGGTAGATCGTCCACAGGGCGGCATCGGGGTGCAGCCGGGCGTGTCCCATCAAATCCTTGCACTCGGCCCAATGGCCGCGGTCGTCCATCCACAACGTGGCGTCGAGCGCTTCCAGAATGGCGTCGGCCTCGGCGCGGTAAGGCGTCGGATCGAGTCCGAGCAGAGCGGCTATTTCGGCCGCCTTGCGGTTGGCATAGTAGTTATAAGCAGTCGAATGGGTCACGGCGCCGCCCGAATAATAGAGCGCATCGCTGGCCCAGATGCAACAATAGGCATCGTAGAGGTGGTCGCCGTCGGGATCGAAGTTGCGCTTCTCCCACGCCAGATGCCGCTCGATAACGGGGAAAATCTTCCGGGCATACTCCCGGTCGCCCGTCCAGGCCAGATGGCGCAGCAATTCGTCGATGTAGCACAAGTTCATGTCGTAGTGCGACATCTCCTCCTTCTTGCCGGGGCGTCGGGCGATATACCCGTCGCTGTACATCTGCGTGCCCCACAACTTTTCGGCCCGGGCCAGATTGAGCGCCGAATCCTGCCGCGGATGACCGTAGAGAGGCGGAATGCCGGTCGCCTGGTTGGCGGCGTAGGTGTCGAAATGCTTGCGTGCGCGTTCGTGCCAGCCCAGCGCATCGCCCACATAGGCGCCACGCCAGCCGCTGTACGGGGCCCGCCACCCTACGGCGCCGTGCAGCCACACCTCGCCGCTCCACAGACCGTCGGCGGCTAAAGCCAACGCTTCGCCGATGGGCGTGATGTAGGGATCGGGCGTACGCATGGTCAGCGCGCCGGCCAACTCGGCCCGCGCAGCTTCCGCTTCGGCGAACCGGGCAGGCAGCGCGTCGGACGAGAAGTCGCTGCCCGAAGTTTCGGGATAGATGGCCATGTAACGCGTCTGGCCCGGGGCCAGAACGAACGCGGCCGTCAGGGCCGGATGGTCGGTCACTCCGATTTCGTCGGTCGGCAGCGTGAGCCGCAGCACGGAACGCATTTTCCGGCCGTACTCCACTTCGACCCGATCGCGGTCGACGGTATAGACGTTGCCCGTGCAATATTCGGGCTTGAAGGCGAAGCAGTCGGGCTTGTCGACGCCGATGTCGCCCTCGCGGTAGAACTTCACGTCGGCAACTCCGCCGAAACGCAGGCCTACGCGCAGCGGCTGGGCGCCGAGGTTGGCGATGCGCCACAAAGCCGCATCCTCCGTGCGGAGCACCTGCGCCTCGATCTCGGCCCGGTCGTCGAGCCGGTAGAGCATGCGCCCCGCCTCATAACGGGCCGTACAATGTTCGTAAGGGATATCGAACAGCAGATTACCGCCCATGCGGGGCAGGTACAGCCCGAACTCGGGCACATCGCTGCACTCCATGCGGAAACCTGTATGGGCGCCGTAGAGCGCCCGGTTGAAGCGCCGCCCGCCGTCAACGATCTCCACACCATTGCCCGCAGGACGGTAACGCAAGGTGCGCACCCCGGCCGACGGCTCGTTCCACGAATAATCTTCGTTGACCGCCGCAGGCTTGAGGCTCTGCGCAACGGCCGGCACCCCGCTTGCAAGCAGGGCCGCGAGAAGTAAGATGGATCGCATCGCTGATCGGTATTAAGGCATCGGCTTGAGTCCCTCCCAACGCACGTCCCAACGGCCGTTCTTGGGGAATCCGGGATTTTCGACCGTACAGCCGTCCCAGCCGGCGCACATCAGCGCTACGGCCGTCAGCAGACCGCCGTTGCCGGGCAGGTAGCAACGCAGACGACCGTCCTGGTAGTTGTGGCCGTTGACCAGATAGGTGTTCGTGCGCTTGTCCATCAGCAGGGCGTTGAGCGCCTTTTCGGGTTCGCCCAGACGCACGGCGTTCATGGCCGTCATGGGATAGTCCCACCCCCAGGTGCGGCCCCAGTTCCAGTTGTCGTAGATCCAGTCGAACGTGTCGTGCATCACATCCTCGCGCACCAGCGGGCACTTGGGCAAGATGCCCAGCGCCCCCAGCACGGCCATGTGGTCGGAAGTGAAGCGAATGTCCTTGTAGGTGTCTTCAGCGGTTTCGGCCGCGAGGTACAGCCCCTCCTTGGCAGCCAAGGGCGAGAGCTTGTCGATCAGCTCGTCCCATTGCAGGTTGCGCCCCTCGCCCCTGCGCTCGCGCCACTTCTGGGCGGTGGAGAGGGCGAAGTGCCAATAAGAAAGCTCGAACGGCGGATTGACCGTCTCGGCGGCCCGCAAAGTCTCCTGGGCGGGAATGGCGCCCCGCAAGATGTAGCGGTTGCCCAGACCGTCGTACTCGGCGAACGAAGCCATGAACTGGGCGGTCTTCTGCACCAGATCGTAATAGGTCTCCAACGTCTGCGGCGAGGGATCGGCGCGGTAGACCAATTCGGCCAGATAGATGTAGTGGGGCTGCTGCCAGATGAGGAACGAACCCACCTTGGAGGGGGCTTCGGTGCCCGAAGGATCGGTCATCTTCATCCAACGCAGGCCCTCGAAACCCTGCCTGCGAGCGATTTCGCGCGCAACGGGTTCGACGGACGGATACCACTTCAACGTACGGGCCAACAACTCTTCGCGGCCCCACAAGGCGAACTGCGCCTGGTGCCACCAGATCATTTCGAGGTGGAACTTGCCGAACCACGAGTTGTACGTGAGACCCGTCTCCTGCGGAGGATAGCTGCCGGCGCACTGGATGCCCAGCAGATACTGCGACAACACCACACGGCGCTCCAACTCGGCGGCCCGGGGGTCTTTGCAGCGGCTGAAATCGACAGCGGCGCCGTCGCTCCAGTAGCTGCGCCAATAATCGGCCGCAGCGGCGATGACAGCCTCGGTGTCGGGCGCCGGAAGCACGGGCGGCTCGGCGCAGAACTCGGCCCGGAGAGTATAGTGCTCGCAGTCGGGAGTGAGCACGAAGCGGTTGCGGCCCGTCTGCGCGAGGGCGGCTCCGGAGAAGTGCAGGTCGACGTAATAGGTCGTTGCATCGAGCGTGCGACGAATCAAGGCATGGCCGTCGCCCTGCTCCACCAACTCCGACTTGTGGGCCTCGTCGCGCGTCCAGTCGCAGGCGTCGTCGCAATGGCCGCCGGTGGGATAGGCGAAGCGGATGATCACGGGCAAGGCGGCCTGCGTACGGATGTCGGCGGCCAACATGTCGCGCTCGGGATGGCAGACGGTCGTCACCTCGACAGGCTGCCCGTCGACCATGAAGCGCGAGTCGATGCGTCCCTGCCAGAGGTCGAGCGTCTGGGCGACGTCCTCCACCTGCCCGGGCGTCAGCCCCTCGAAACCGATCGTTCCGAGGTGGAGGCGATGGGGATTGACCCGATACCAGTCGGCGGCCCTTTTCGGACGTCCCGACTCGTTGAACTGCACGGAATAAGGCTCCGTACGGCCGCGGCCGAAGTCGTAGTCGCGCAACGTCTCGGCGTGCGCCAGCTTCTCGGGATTGGCGAAACTATGCCAGCCCCACTGACTCTGGGTGCCCAGCGGCACCCCTTTGCTGTAAAGTTCGGGAAAGGTTTGCAAACCGGTCGCATCGACCGTCACGGCGAACTCGCCGTTGCCGACCGAAAGCGAAGCGAGCGAATCGAGACGCTCGACCCGGGGGTTGTTGCGCGCAACGAGCGCTTCGCGGTCGATCGCCGCCTGCCGGGAACAACCGCCAGCTGCCCCCAGGGCAGCCAACCCGGCCAAAACAATCCAAAATCTATTCATGTCGAAAGGGTTCTTCGCCGGAAACTCCGGCCTGGAAAGGTGGCACACGCCCCGATCGCATCCAGCGACCAAGCCCGCGCCGCTATTTCGTAACAAATATAGTCGTTTTTTCGGAGAAAAAGCCGCCCGCACGGACGAAAACGAGCGGATAATAGAAGATGGCCCGTGCCGCAGCGCGAAGCCATCTTCCGAAAAACAGACCCGGAAACCGGGGAAACGCTATCGTTCCTTCACGCAACGCACGCAGTAAGCATTACCGCGGGCATTGCCCTTCTTGGCCACATCGGGCTTCTTGCCCTTGACGATGATGTAGCCGCTGTTGTTCTTGGCCTTGATCGGGCAGCTCTTCTGCGTCGAACCGTCGACACCGATGTCCTGGAGGTTGCCGTTCGAACGGTTGTAGAGGCCCGAAGCGGGATAGAACGTGCGGTTGCCGTTGATCGTCACGAGCAGACCCTTGTTCTTGTTGACCGTAACCCAGCCTTCGCCCTCGCCGAAGTCGGCTTCGTCGGGGAAGATCGACGTCTCGGTGCCGGCCTTCCACCACACGTCGTTGGGAGCGACCATATACCCTTCGGGGCACGGGTCGTAGACGCTCTTCTTGATGGTCGACGGATCGGGGTTGTCGAAGCCGGTCGGGTTGCCCCACAAGGCGTCGTTGTAGACGATCATCCAGTCGTTGCCGATGTAGTTGCCCGACGAAGACTTGCTCTTGTACTTGATGTAGGTGGTCGGATGAGCCACAGCATAAGCCACCGTACCGTTGGTGCTGTTGCTTGCCACGGCCGTTTCGAGCGACGTCTCGCCCGACTCCTTGTAGAGCTTGTGGGGAGCGGTAGCGCTTGCCGAAGCATCGCCGCTGGGGAACGGATCCTTGCGGCCCCACTGGTAGAGGAGGCTGTTGGCCTGGTAGGTGCCCGGTTCGAGCGACACGGCGCCCAGGTTGCGGTCCATGACGATGTAACCGTTGCCGTAGTCGTGGTCGGCGGTTTCGGTTACCCAGATATGGAACGACCACAGAATGTTGCCTTTGGCATCGCTGATGGCTACCACGGCGTTGCCCGGCTCGCCGCTGAGCTTGGCCTTGAGCGACTTCTTGCCGTTGGTGAGCTGTACGCCGGTGATGAAGCCCTTGGAGACGTCGTTCCAGAGTACCTCGGCCTTGGATGCGAGCGGCTGGGCAGCCTCATCGGCGGGCGGCAGCAATTCGCCCTTGTCGTTCTTGGTATAGGCGTAAGTCAGCGACTCGGAGGTGTGCGGCGCGCAGTCGAACTCGACCTCGGTGGTGCCGGGCTTCACGACGATGCAGTTCGCCGAACCGTAGTAGGGCGTGAGCACCTTCCACTGCGGATCGACAGCGACGGACAACGCCTTGCCGCGCTCGATATGCTGGCCCTGCACCTTCACGGTAAGGGTCTGCGTGACCTTCTCGTTGACCAACTTCACGGTCAGGTCTTCGAGGAACCGCATGGGCGGCATGGCGCAGTAGACCTCGGCACCGTTGAGGATGTTGATCGTGCCGTTGACGGTCAACTTCTGGGTGGCGTTACCCAGGATGTAGGTCTCGTCCGTAGCGGCGTCGACCTGCAAATCGCTGGTCAGCACATAAGCCTTGCAAGTGATCTCGACACTGGAAATCTCCTTGAACGCCTCCTCGCCCGAGGGCGGGATGACGATTTTCAAGGCACCCACGGCGGGCTTGAAGACGATATGCTCCAACCCGGCGTTGTCGGTAAGCGCATAGAGCGGGCAGGCAGCCTTGGAGAGACCGCCCTCACGGTAGGTCTGCGTAGCGGGGATGGCGAAGCCCACTTTGGTGCCCTCGATCGCGACGGCCTCCTGGGTGTGCACCACATACTGCTCGGCTCCGGGGATGTTGTGGAAACTGGTCTCGCCGGTGGGCAGGATCGGACAACGGTAACCGTTGACATAGAGGTTGTCGCCCGGCTCGGGAAGCGCGGGATTCAACTCGCACTCGACCACCTCCCCGACGGTCATGGTCGAGGGCTTGGCAACATATTCGACGGTCGTCTCTTCGCACCCTGCGAAGCCGACGAGTGCCAACATCGCGGCGGTGCACGAAATTATCTGTTTTTTCATCGTTTTCTAAGCATTAGTTGTTGGCAATCATCTGGGAGTCGTCGGTAAACATCCGGGCTTCCAACTCGAAGAAATAGTTCTCGACGTTGGTATAGCCGTTCTCGGCGAGCTTGGCGCCGTCCGCAGGATCGTTCTTGTCCAGACCGTGGGCATCCTCCCACTCGTCAGGCATGCCGTCGCCGTCGGTGTCCAGGGGGGGGGTTACGGCGACCGGCTCGGCGAAATCGTTCAGCCACTGGTCGAACACACCCGCGCCGCCCTCATAGTGGTACTGGAGCGCCTTACGCTGGTCGCGCAAGATGGTGCCCTTCAGACCCAGCGACTGCAACTCCTCGATCATGAATGCGTCCACGCGGTCGCGGGCGGGCAGCGTAGACCCGACATTGTCGACGATCCACTCATATGCCTCGGCAGCGGTCATCATCTCCGGCAGGGCGGGATGCAGACGGCCCGGAGCCGAAAGGAAGGTGGGGAATTTCTCGGGATCGTTGTAGTAAGAAGTCCAATTGTCGCGGGTAATCTCCTCGCCGTTGAGCACCCCGTCGAGGTTGTTGTCGCAGTAATTGCCGACACAATAGGTCGAGAAACCCTCGTTGCCGCGCGTGAAAGGCGTCGACGGCTTCTCCTGGCGCAGCACCTCGAAATATTTGCCGTCCGAACCGGCGGGCGAACAGATTTCGGGGTTGTTCTTCACCTCCTCGGAAACCTCGGCTGCGGGCGTATTGCGCCATACCCAGCAAGGGCCGTAGATGAAGTAGTTGTTCTCGATCTGCGTGTCGGATTCGCCGGACGAATCGCCGCCCATGATGTAGGCGCCGTCGCCCCAGTTGTAGACCACGTTGTTGACATACTGGTTCAGCCCCTTGATCTTGAAGTTGCGGGTGCCGTTGTCGATGAACAGATTGCGGTAGATGGTCACGCCCTCGTCGGTGTTGGTCTGCAAGAGACCGCCGGCGGAATGGTTCATGCAACCCTGGCCGATGATGCAGTTCTGGATAGTGATATTCTGCGGACGCGTGCCCTTGTTGTCGGCGTTGATCGAGAAGTTCTCGTCGGTGCCCCACGTGAAGGAGCAGTGGTCGTAGATCACATCCTTGCCGCTGGCCAGACCGGCCGCGTCAAGGTTGTCGTTGCTGCTGGCCTGACGACCGCAGCGCACGCGCATGTAACGCACGATGAGATTCGAAGCGCCCGACGACGAAACACGGCCGTTGTAGAGCACGATGCCCGGAGCGGGCGCGGTCTGGAACAACAGGGTCTGGTTGCTTTTCAGCACGAGCGTACCCTTGTTCAGGTCGATGCGGCCGGCCACATCGAAGACGATGATGCGGCCCGACTTGCTGACGGCATCGGAAATCGAACCCTCGCCCGTCAATTCGGTGGTGGTGACGCGGTAGACCTCGCCGCCGCGGCCGCCCGTGGCGTAACGTCCGAAGCCTGCGGCACCGGGGAAAGCCAGCGCTTCGCCGTAATCGGGGAACTGCCCTTCAGGCTCGACGATCCGGATTTCGGTGGTATCCTCGCCGCAACCCGGAGCTACGGCAACGGCGAACAACGCACAGATGATATATGCGATATAACGTTTCATGATCATAAAACTCGATTATTCGTTTATGGTTTTAATGGGGAGCCTTCCGCGGAAGGCTCCCGCACATGCGTTCCGACAACCTACTGGAGGTAACCGGGGTGCTGGCTCAAATTGGGATTGTCCACGCGGGGATGTCCGGCCGATGCGTCGGCCAAAGGCAGCAGCTCGCAGCAATTCTCCTTGAAACCGTAGTAGATGCCGTCCGAATTGTCATCGGTGTGGATCCACACGGGGAACTTGTCCTTGTTGTACTTCTTGCCGGTGGGCGACTCGCAGATGTTGACGCCCACGTGCACCTTGTTGGTGGTGAAGCCGACGGCCTTGCGGCAATTGTTGTTGAAGTCGGAAACCATGCCCTCGAACATGTTGCAGGCATACCACTTGTCCTTCTCGTCCCACGCATAGCCGTGCGCCTCGACGATGGGCTTCAGAGCGGCCTGGTAAGCGGCCTTGCCGGCATCGGTGAGGACGGGCGAAACCGACACGACGGCCACTTCGGCAGGATCGGTAATGTCGATGTGATCGATCGTCAGCACCGAATTGTCGGCCCACTTCTGGGGATCGGCCGTCAACTTGTAGAGCCGGTAGGTCGGGGTGTTGGAATAGTCGCTTTCCTGGGCCGACAACTGACGCATGGCGGTCTGGGTGGCGAGCACCTGCTTGGTCAGCTGACCCATGCGGATGAGGTCGGTGCGCAGCCACAACTCGCCGGCGAACTCCCATTTACGCTCCTGGGCGAGCGCCTCGGTGAAACCCTCCATGTCGGACGGCACGGCCATGTCGCCGATGCCGGCACGGGCGCGCACCTGCTGGAGCGCATCGATAGCGGCGCCCGTGGGGCCGTTGTTCAAGAAGTTCTGCGCCTCGGCATAACCCAGCAACACATCGGCATAACGCAGGATAGGGATGTCCATGTTCATCTCCTTGGCGGCAGTGATCGACTGCACGCGCCACTGCTGGCGGAACTTGCCGAGCGTGATGCACGAGTAGGTCGTGCCGACCAGCACCACGTCTTCGAGGTTCTTGCCGGTCATGGAGTAGCTGCTGTAGGGGGTGCAGGTGACGTCGCGGCGCTGGTCTTTCTCGTCGAACGACAGATAATAGGTCGGCAGGACGATCTGCATGGCCTTCTCGGTGCCGTAGATGCCGTAGCGGCAGCCGGGGTGGGCATAGCGGTTGAAATCGGAGTTGGTGTTCTTGCCGTAGCAAGCCTGCTGCCACAACATTTCGAGGTTCGAAGTGGAGAACGAACGGCTGTCGTAGGAGAACCACAGATTCTGGAACGCCGTCATCTTGCCCGTAGGCTGCACCAGGCCGTTGCCGGCCATGCCCATGACCTTCTCGCACGCGTCGCTGGCGATCTGGTAGAGTTCGCGCACGCGGCTCTCATCGCTGCGGCGCGCCACTTTCATGGTGGCGGGATCGAGCGTCTGCAAGTCCCAGCGAAGCGAGTAGCCGGCGGCATAGAGCGCGATGCGGGCCAGCAAGGCGTAGGCGCCGTCGCGCGTCAGACGCTGCACCGAACCGCCGTAGGCCCCCTCGGCCTTGGTAGGCAGGTAATCGATCGAACCCAGCATGTCGGCGATCACATGATCGTAGATCTCGTCGCGCGAAGCACGATGGGGATAGAACGTCTCTTCGGCTTCGGGGTCCATCGACTCCATGGGCTGCCATACGGCGGGCATGTCGCCGTAGATGCGGATCAAGTTGTAGTACATGAAAGCGCGGATGCAGTAGCACTCGGCCAGCAGGGCGTTGCGCTTGTCGCTCTCGGGCATCTTCGAGAGACGGTCGATGCCGATGTTGGTCGACTCGATGATGCGGTAGGACTCCTTATAGCTGGTGGTGAGGGTGTAGGGCGACTTCGAATCGTAGAAGAAGTTGCTCAACGCGTTCTTCGAACCGCCGGCGGCATCCTCCGAAGCGTGGATCACGCTATCGCCTGAACCGAGCTGGTAATACATCTCCTTGGAAATCATGCCGCGGTAGCAACCCTCGACATACATTTCGGCCGTCTCCTCGCTGGAGAAGATCTTCTCCGTGTTGGTCTCGTTGTAAGGCGGCATCTCCAACCAATCCGCACAAGAGGTCAGACCCGTCGTTGCGAGGGCCAGGGCGGAAAATATGATGAATGCTTTTTTCATAATGCTTGCTGTGAACTGTGATTAGAACGTCAGATTAAGACCTACAACATAACTTCTTGCACGCGGATAGGTCGAACTGTCGTAACCCGGCTTGATGACCACGTTGTCGTTGGACTCGGCGGCCGGAATCTCGGGGTCGATGCCCGAATAACCGGTGATGGTAGCCAGGTTGTTGACCGTAAAGTAGATACGGGCCTTGTTGATGCGCACCTTCTGCATCCACGAACGGGGGAACGTATAACCCACCGTCAACTGGGCGATGCGCAGGTAGGAACCGTCCTCGACGAAGTAGGACGACGGATAGGTGATCTTGTCGCGGTTGGCCGACGAGAGGCTCCAGGTGCGGGCGCCCTCGTCGGGGTTCAGCTCGCGCAGACGGGCCAGCGAAGCGGCACGGTCGCCGGTCACGGGGTCGATCATGCGGTAGAAGTTGGTGCCGAACTCGGTCAGCGGAGTCTCGAACGAAGCGTAGGGCGACATGCTGTGACGGGTAGCGTTGTAGATGTCGTTGCCGATCGAGAACTTCATGAACACCGAGAGGTCGACGCCATAGAACGTAAAGGTGTTGTTGAAACCGCCCACGCACAGCGGCGCGCCGTTGCCGATCTTGGTCATCTTGCCGCGCGAGAAGACGGGGTTGCCGTTCTCGTCATAGGAATCGGCGGCGAACTTCATGTCGCCCGGCTGCACGGTGCCCGTCGAGGGGCGCACCACGCCGTCGCGGACGATCAAGGTGCCGTTAGCCAGCTCGATGAAGTCGTCGGTGGTGTAGATGCCGTCGTACTTATAACCGTACATGTCGCCCAGACGCTGACCGACGGTAGCATAGTAGGTCACCGTACCCGAACGGTTGCTGCCCTGGCTGAAAGTCATCTCCTCCTGGTCGTCGTTCAGGCTGATGACTTTCGAACGGTTGAACGTGAGGTTCAGGTCGGAAGTCCAGCGGAAGTTCTTCTTCTGGATGTTGATCGTATTGAGGGTGACCTCCCAGCCGCGGTTGCGCATCTTGCCGACGTTGCGGTACTGCTGCTTGTAACCCGTGGCATCGGGAATCTTGCACTTGAGCAAGAGGTCGTTCGACTGGTTGTTGTACCACTCGGCCGTGATGTTGAGCCGGTTGTTGAACATCGAGAGTTCGAGACCCACGTTCGACGTGATGACGGTCTCCCAACGCAGCTTGGGGTTGCCCAGCGTCTCCTCGGGCAGGAAAACGGGACGGTTCTCGTTGTCGAGCATCGGATAGGAGGCACCCTTGAGGCTGGTGCTGTAGCTGTAGGAATCGATGCTGTTGTTACCGGTCGTACCGTAGCCCACGCGGAGCTTCAGGCCGTTGATGACGTCGGCCACCTTGTGATCCTTCCAGAAATGCTCCTCCGAGATGCGCCATGCGGCCGACACGGCGGGGAAGACGCCCCATTTGTGGCCGGTCATGAACTTCGACGAACCGTCGCCGCGCACCGTGGCGGTCAACAGATAACGGTCGTCGAACGAATAATTGGCACGCGCGAAGAACGAAACCATGCCGCTGCGCGAATGGGAAGTCTTCTTCTCGGAAACCTCGGCGTTGCTGATGTCGTCGAGACCGAAGTTGGGATCGGGGAACTTCTTCAAGCTAAGGCTGTTGCCCTCGGACTCGCTGTAACGCGTCTCCTGGCCCAGCAGGATGCCCAGTTTGTGTTTTTCGTTGAACGTCTGGTTGTAGCTCAACGTATTGGTAATCTGGTAGGAATAAGACTCGCTGTTGCTGATGCTGCCCTTGATGCCCGTATTTTCGGGGTCGGTCAGATAGTCGGTCGAATTCTTGTCGGAGAACGACGTATTCTTGGAGTTGCTCCACGAATAGCTACCGGCCGTACGCCAAGTAAAATATTTGAGGAAGTCGAACTCCAAACCTGCGTTGACGTTGAACGAACGGCTGCGCTTCACCGACTCGGTGGACAACGACTGCACGATGGGGTTCAGAGCGCCGAACGCATCGTCGTAGGCACGGTAGTCGAGGAGCGTCTGCTGGTTGAGCAGGTGATCCTCGGAGAACATCGTACCGCCATGCAGGGGCGACATCAGGACGTTGCGCAGACCGAGACCCGCGCCTTCCACTTTCTTGTTGTTGAAGCTCGTGTTGAGGTCGAGGCGCACGCCTTTCCACAACTCCGACTGCACCTTGGCGCGGATGGTGTTCTTATAGGCGCCCTGGGCCACCGACAGACCGTCCTGGCCGTTGTAGTTGTAGCTCAACATGACCTGCGTCTTGTCGGTGCCGGTCATGATGTTGACGTTGTGGCTCTGGGTCAGGGCGTAACCGCCGAAAACCTGCTCCTGCCAATCGATGCCGCGGGCGTTGCCGTAACGCTGGGCGATGCGCGAATAGACGCCGGGGCCGAACTCGGGGCTGTCGGCGGCCAGCCCGCCATCGAAGACGGCGGCATAGCTGGGCCGCTTGTTGTTCAAGGCCATCAGCTCGTACTGGTACTTGACGTAATCTTCGACGTCGGAAACCATGTCGATGCTGTTGGCCAGCGTATCGAATGAGAAATAGGTGTTGTACGAGACCTGGGTCTTGCCCTTCTGGGCGGACTTGGTGGTAATGAGGATGATACCGTTCGAACCGCGCGAACCGTAGATGGCGGTTGCCGACGCGTCCTTGAGCACGTCGATGGTCTCGATGTCGTTGATGTCGACGTTCTCCAGGGCGTCGCCCATTTCGAAACCGTCGACGATGTAAAGGGGTTTGGTCGAACCCGTGATGGAGGAACCGCCACGGATCGAAATCTGCGACGAAGCGCCCGGGGCGCCGCTGGTGGAGATGATGTTCACACCGGCCGCCTTGCCCTGCAAGGCCTGCGCGGCGGTCATGACCGGAACGGCGGCGAGTTCCTGGCCCGAAACGGAGACCGTAGAACCGGTTACGTCCTTACGCTTGACCTTGGCGTAACCGATGGCCACGACCTCCTCCATCATCACGGAGGAGTCTTTCAGCGAAAAGTCATAGACGTTTCTCCCCCCCCCGACAGAAATCGTTTGTTGCTCATAACCAATGAATTGCGCCGAAATAGCGCGTGCATTGGCAGGGATGCTCAACGAGAAGCGGCCGTTGGCATCGGTCGTCGTACCGGCCAGCGGGACATTGACCTTCTGGCCGTCCGTGGCGAATACCGTAGCACCGACGACCGGCAGGTTGTCGGGACCGACGACCGTACCCGTGACGGTACGGTTCTGAGCCGACACGACCGTCGTCGCCATGCAGAACAATGCGGTCAAAGCCAGCATTGCGACACGTTGTAGAGATGCTCTCATAAATTTTTAATTTAGATTAGTGTTCGGTTCGTTCCATACGGAGTCCCCTCCGCATTTTACAATATCAAAATTAGTTCATTACACCCACTCCGCGCGTGGCGGATTTGATGTTTCGCATATACGAAATGATAATTTTGGGCTACGGCGCCGGATCCGGCACTCCGGCTCCCTACTTACGGCCGTAATTGCGGTAGGCCGTGGGCGTGCACCCGGTGTGCTTCTTGAAGATCGAAAAGAAGTGTTCGGTCGACTTGTAGCCCAGCGAATAGGCGATCTCCTTGACCGAACAGGAAGTGTCGGAGAGCAGCCGCTGCGCCCGGCGCAACTTGAGCTGCTGGAAATATTTGGCCGGCGAAAGGCCTGTGTAATCCTTGAATGTCTTGCGGAACCACGAATAGGAAAGATTCAGCTGCGAAGCCAGCACGCAGAGGTCGATCTCCTCGTTGATCTTCTCGTCCATGATGATCTTGGCCCGCTCGACCGCCTGCTCCAGCAGGCTGGCCCCCGGCCCGGTGCGGTTGCGGATCATGTAGCAGACCAGGCCGAGCATGTGCCAGACGATGCCCGTCAGCAGCGCCTGCGCCCCGGTCTTGTTCTCGGAAGCGATCTCCAGCGCCCGCATGTAGAGCTGCGTCAGCTCGTTGTTCAACCCGATCTCCCACAACTGCGGCCCCTTGTCGAGACCCAGCTGGCGGATCAGCCGGTCGAACATCGCCCCCTCGAACCCGATATAATACTCCACCCACCCGGTGGCCGGATGAGGATAGTAGGAGTGCAGCTCGCCGGGGCGCAGAAGAATCAACGTGCCCTTGTTGACCGGCACCTCCTCGGGCGACGCGACGACCGAACGGAACGTGCCTTTGCCCTGCGTGATGTAGAGCAGCTGCCACTCGTGGAGCACGCGCCCCTTCTCCGTGTCGAAAAAGTAGTCGGCCGGGTGCACCCGGAGCGGATACCCGTCGTTGGGGATGATGTCTTGCGATCCGACCGCATTGACCACGGCGCTGATCTTGCGGTCGTGGTCGTTGGCGATCAGATATTTGAATACGGCGGCCGATCGGCGCGGAGGCGTCTCTTCGTTCATGGTCTCGGTCGGGTTGGTTTGCACTGCGGGTCGGAACGGCGGATCAGAGATTGAAGGCGCGCTGGAGTTCGTCCATCTGCTCCTGGGTGGTTCCGGTCGGGACGAACCCCATGGCCCGGGCAGTCTGGTAGATCTGCGCCGCCTTGGAAAGGACGTCCACCTGGTCGAACGCCTCGATGATGTCGGGGCCTACGGCACAGACGCCGTGCTTCTCCCACATTACCACGTCGTATTCCGTCAGCGCCTCGACGGTCGCACGGGCCAGCTTCACCGACGAAGGCATCTGGTAAGGCACGATACCCAGCCCCTTGGGGCAGAAGGCGCGCGTCTCGGGGATCATGCTCCACAGCAACTTGGTCAGCACGTCCTTTGCGAGGAACTCCGGGTTGTGGGTCATGGCCACCAGGTCGATGGGATGGGTATGCAGGGCGGCTTTGTAGCCGTTGCCCGTGGCGATCATCTGCTCGTGCATGGCCAGATGCGCAGCCAGCTCGGACGTAGGTTTCACGGGAGCGTCGGCGATGATTTCGTAGGAAGCGCCGTCGTCGAGGATGCGGATGACCGCGCCGTTCTCCATGGGCCGGCGCGCCAGGTCGCGCATGCGGCGGTTGGTGCCCTTGCAGAAGAAGTAACACCCCTTGAGCCGGGGCAGCTCGGTGCCGATCGGATAGCGTTCGGAAATGGCCGGCAGGGCGCGGATCGCCTCGTCGGCATGCTCCGTGACGTTCACGGTAATGTTGCCGCCGTTGCGCTCGGCCCACCCCTTCTGCCAGAGGTATCCGGCCACTTCGGCGACCTTTTCGATCTCGGCCCGGAGCGCCGGGCGGTTTTCAAGTATGGATTTCATAGTCAGAACAGATTGGGGAATACCAAAGAGAAAATCAAGATGGCGAGACCTGCGGCCAACACCGCCAGCGTCTTGCGCGAAGCGCCTTTCCACTCCTTGAGCAGAATGCCCCAGACGTTGGAGAACGTGACGTTCAGCGCCATGAGGATGCACCAGGCGAAAGCGGCCACGACGGAACCCGCATCGAAGAAACTCCGCCCGATGGCCAACCCGAAGAACTGCGAGTACCACAATCCGCCGGCCAGAGCGCAGAAAAGCAGGTTGTTGGCCCAGAGTTCGGTGCGGGCATAATCGCCGAAAGTACGGTTTTTCGCATTCTGATAGAGACAATAGACCGCATTGGTCGCAAAACCGCCCAAGGTAACCATCCAGGTAGCGGGAAGCGCAGCAAAAAGCGGATTCATCTCCGAAAGCTGCAACGGCCGGCCGGCTTCGAGACCCAGATTGAAGCAGGCGCTCATCACACCGGCCAACAAAGCGACGGCAAGCCCTTTCGTGAGGGCGAAATCCTTCACGGCGGCGCGTTTCTCGTCGGGCGACATGCTCCGGGCGCGCAACGATCCGGCGTAGCCTATGACGGCGATGCCGGCCAACGTGACGGCGACTCCGCACAAGAGGATCAGTCCGGAACCGTGGAACAAATCCGCACCGCCGAAGAGCGCGGGAAACAACGTACCGAACGCGGCGCAGGTGCCCAACGAAATGGACTGCCCGAGAGCCACGCCCAGGTAACGCATCGAGAGGCCGAACGTCAGACCGCCCACGCCCCACAGCACGCCGTAGCCGGCAGCCTTGAAAGCGGCGGCCGGATCGGCACCGATCACCTGGCCGAGCGAACTGCCGGCCGGCACGGCCAGCAAAGCCCCCAACAACGGAAAGACGAGCCAGGCGAAAAAGCCCTGCGAGAGCCAGAAGCTCTCCCAGCTCCACTCCCTGACCTTTTTGATGGGCACGTAGGAACTCGACTGACAGAACGAACCTACGGCGATGATCAAAAGACCGAACAACGTATTCATAAGCCTAAGTATCAGAATGCTGTACGATACAACTTTTCAATATCCGCGACCGACGCGGGCCGGGGGTTGCCGCCCGTGCAGACGTCGTTGAACGCCGCCACGGCCAGCGCGGGGATATCCTCCTCGCGGACGCCGATCTCGTGCAGCCGCTGCGGAATGCCGATGCTCAACGAGAGCTTGCGCACAGCTTCGATAGCCGCGGCCACCCCCTCGTCGACGCTCATGCCGGCAGTATCGACGCCCATCGCCCGGGCGATGTCGAGGAACTTGGCGCGCGCGGGCGACTCGGCGTTGTACTCCATGACATAGGGCAGCAGCAAGGCGTTGGCCACGCCGTGCGGCGTATCGTAGAACGCTCCCAGCGGGTGGGCCATAGAGTGGACGATGCCCAGTCCGACGTTGGAGAAGCCCATGCCGGCGATGTACTGCGCCTCGGCCATGCCGTTGCGCGCTACGGGATCGCTGCCGTTGTCGACGGCGTTTTTCAGATGCTGGGCGATCAACCCGATGGCCTTCAACTCGAACATGTCGCTCATCGTCCACGCCCCGGGCGTGATGTAGGCCTCGATGGCGTGCGTCAGCGCGTCCATGCCGGTAGCGGCCGTCAGCCCCTTGGGCATGGACATCATCAACTCGCAGTCGATCACGGCGCACATCGGAATGTCGTTGGGATCGACGCACACCATCTTCTTGCGGTTCTCCTCGTCGGTAATGACATAGTTGATCGTCACCTCGGCTGCCGTACCTGCCGTGGTCGGCACGGCGAACGTCGGCACGGCGCGATGTTTCGTCGGGGCTACGCCCTCCAGCGAACGCACATCGGCGAACTCGGGGTTGTTGACGATGATGCCCACGGCCTTGGCCGTGTCGATCGACGAACCGCCGCCCAGCGCCACCATGCAGTCGGCGCCCGAAGCCTTGAACGCCTCGACGCCCTGCTGCACGTTGCCGATGGTGGGATTGGCCTTGATCTCGCTATAAATCTCGTAGGGAATGCCCGCGCTGCGGAGCACCTCCTCGATCTTGGCGGCAACGCCGAACTTGATGAGGTCCTTGTCGGTGACGAGCAACGCTTTCTTGAAACCGCGCTTCTTGATTTCGTCGGCGATTACCGACCGGCATCCGGCACCATAATAGGATGTCTCGTTCAATACGATGCGATACATGGCTCAAGCGCGTTTGGAAGTGACCTCCTTTTCGTACTGCTGCACCTCGGCGATGAATTCTTCGCCCACGGGCACGCCGTTCTTCAGACAGAACATGTCCCACACAGCGTTCCAAGGCAGCGACTTGGCCTCCTCCAGGAGCGCCAGGCGCTCGAAGCCCTGCCCGTTGGCCTCGTATTCGCGCAGCTTGGCCAGCGGCTCCAGAAGCGCCTGGATCAGGCACTTCTGCGTGGCGCGCGACCCGATGACGTAGGCACCGATGCGGTTGATCGAAGCATCGAAGTAGTCCAGACCGATATGCACCTTGTCGAGGGCGCCGCACCGCACGATCTCCTTGCACAATTCGAGCGTCTCGTCGTTGATGATCGTCACGTGGTCGGAATCCCAACGCACCGGACGCGACACATGGAGCATCACCTCGGGCGTGAAGAGCAAGAGCGACGAAATCTTGTCGGCGACGCTCTCCGTGGGGTGGAAATGGCCCGTATCGAGGGTAACCATCTTGCCGCGCGAGGCGCCGTAGCCGATGTAGAAGTCGTTCGAACCTACGGTGTAGCTCTCCAGACCGATGCCGAAGACCTTCGACTCGACGCAATCCTTCATGTGGCGGTACTCGACGGAGAAAATGCGGTCGAGCGAATCCTTGAGCAGCTCGCGGTACTTCATGCGGTTGACGGTCATGTCTTTCGAACCGTCGTGCACCCAGACGTTCATGATCGAGGGGTCGCCCTGCGCCTTGCCCATCTCCTCGGCCACGGCGCGGCAGCGCATCGTATGCTCGATCCAGAACTCCCGGATCGCCGGATCGGGATTGGAGAGCGAAAGGCTGCCGGAAAGCGGATGGGAGAACGACGTGGAGTTGAAATCGAGCTTCATGCCCTGCTCGGCGGCCCACTGGATCCACCCGGCGAAGTGCTCGGGGCCGACCTGGTTGCGGTCGACGTTCTTGCCGCCGAACTCGCCGTAGATTTCATGCAGGTTCAGACGATGGGTGCCGGGAATGAAACTTTTGGCCTTGACGATATCGGCCCGCAACTCGTCGATGTTCCGTGCCCGCCCAGGATAGTTGCCGGTGGTCTGGATGCCGCCCGAAAGCGCGCCGCCACGGCATTCGAAGCCGACCACATCGTCGGCCTGCCAGCAATGCAGCGAGAGGGAGATGTGCTGCAAGGCATTCAACACGGCGTCGGTATCGACGCCCACGGCGGCATAACGCTCCTTGGCGATGGCGTAGGCCTGCTCTACTAACTGTTGTTTCATATGGAATGAATTTTAAGATTTTGCTGCGGTTCGAAAACTTGGGTGCCGACGCTCTGCATGACGCATTGACGCATCTGTGCAAGCGAGCCGACCAATCCTGCGGCACGGGCCTGCACCAGCACGTTGCCCAAGGCGGTAGCTTCGGCCGGCCCGGCGATGACGGGCACGCCGCAAGCCTGGGCCGTCAAACGGTTCAAAAACTCGTTCTGGGCGCCGCCGCCGATGACATGGAGCGCAGAGACGGAGAAGCCGCAAGCCTGCTGCAACTCCTCCAGCACCCGGGCATAGCGCGCGGCGAGCGACTCGAAGATCAGCCGCATGAGGGCCGCGTCGTCCTGGGGGACGGGCACGCCGTGGGCCGCGCAGTAGGTGCGGATGGCCTTGGGCATGTCGGTGGGTGCCGCGAACTCGGGAGCGTCGGGGTCGATGAGACCCTCAGCGGGAGCTGCGGCCTGCACGGCCTGCATGATCTGGGCATAGGAATAGGATTTCCCCTCCTTGGCCCAAGCCTCGCGGCACTGCTCCAGCAGCCACATGCCGGTGATGTTCTTCAAGAAACGGATGCTGCCGTCGACGCCGCCCTCGTTGGTGAAGTTGAGGTCGCAGGAAAGCTCGCTGATGACGGGCTGCTCCAACTCGGCGCCCAGCAACGACCAGGTGCCGGACGAAAGGTAGGCGAAATGCTTGTCCGAAGCGGGTACGGCCGCGACGGCCGACGCGGTGTCGTGCCCTGCCACGGCGACGACGGGAATCTGCCCCAGACCGGTGGCCTGCCCGATGGCCCGGCTGAGCAGGCCGACCCGCTCTCCGGGCATGACGACCGGCGAGAACAAGGAGGGCGAGACTCCGACGGCCTGCAACAAGGCGGCGTCGGGCCGTTTGGAAAAGGCATTCATGCACTGCGACGTAGAGAAGACGGTGTATTCGGTCACCATCTCGCCGGTAAGCATATAGGCAAGCGCATCGGGCATGAAAAGGATGCGCTGTGCGGTTTCCAGCGCGGAGCACCGCTCCTTGCGGAGCGCGAAGAGCTGGAACAACGAATTGAACGCCAGAAACTGGATGCCCGTGCGGTCGTAGACCTCCCGGCGCGGCATCTTCGAGGCGAAGAACTCTTCGGGGACACCGTTCGTATAGGGATCTCGATAAGCACGAGGGAGTCCGCACAAAGTGCCGTCGGCGGCGACGAACGCCATATCGACGCCCCAGGTGTCGATGCCGATCGAAACGATGGGCACCTGACGGCCGGCGGCGATGGTGAAACCGGTTATCAAATCCTGATAGAGGGAAAAGATATTCCAGCAATAACGGTCGCCCACCCGCACCAGCGGGGTGGGAAAACGGTGCAGCGGCTCCAGGGAGACCTTGCCGCCGTCGAAGCGGCCCAGCATCACCCGGCCGCTGGTGGCGCCCAGGTCGACGGAAAGGAAATATAAGGCAGACATGGCTCGGAGGCTATTCGATATCCACACCCTGGCAATGCTCCGTCACGAGCGGCTTCTCCGACGCGGCGACGTCGAACCCGCGAAGCGTCCAGTCGCAGGCCCAGGCGATCGATCCGCCGTTGCGGCCCTGGAACGAGACGTTCTCGAACGTAAAGCCGTCGACGGTCGAACTCTCGATGCCCCCGACCTTGATGCAGGTCGCGGCATCCGTAGCCCGGACGTTGCGGAAATGCACGTCGCGGAACTTGGGCGTACCCTGCTCGGGGTCGACCGGCGCGAGCATTTTCAGCCAATGCTCGGGCAGTTCCTTGCCCTCGAACGCGGCAGGCAGGCGCGAGGTGCTGTAAGCGGGGTTCCAATTGAGGTCGACGACGAACGGATCGCGTACGCCGCGCATCTCGACGTTGCCGAGCCAGATGTCCTCGATCGTACCGCCGCGCTGGCAGGTCGACTTGAAGCGCAAGCCATATTTGGTGCCGATGCCCGTCATGTTGTAGGCCGCGATGTGGCGGATCGAACCCGAAGTCTCGCTGCCGCAGGTGAACAGGCCGTCGCCGTGACCGGCCACGCAGTTGCGGATGACCACATATTCGCACGGACGGTCGACGCGCAGGCCGTCGCTGTCGCGGCCTGCCTTGAGGCAGAAGTTGTCGTCGTTGCAGTTGATCTGGCTGTTCTCGACGAGAATATGGTGCGACGAGTCGATGTCCACGCCGTCGGTCGAGGGGCCTCGGCCCTCGATGTTGTTCGAAATGATGACGTTGTCGACGGTCACATACTCGGAATAGAGGATGTGGAGCGACCAGAATCCGGGCTGGTAGAGCACGATGTCGCGCACCGTGATGTCGCTGCACTCGGAAATCAGGATGCCGCGCGGACGCTCGCAGTCGTAGTCGACGATCCAGCGCAGCCCTTTGGGGTTGTATTCGCGGCGCATAGTCCAATACTTGTCCCAGAACACCTTGCCGCGGGCGTTGATGGTGCCCTGGCCCGTGATGGCCGAGTTGGAGCAGTTCATCACGTTGATGAGCGCCGCCGGCCACTCCATCTCGACGCCCGCCACGCGGGTCTCGATGCGGCGGTAGTCGGCGATATCCTGGCTGCCGATCAAGGTCGTGCCGCGCGGAATCTCGAAGTCGATGTTGTCGCCGTCGATGAAGAGCGACCCGATCAGGTAGATGCCCGGCTCGAAAGTTACCTTGCCGCCGCCGTTGGCCTTGCAAGCCTCGATGG
Organism: Alistipes sp.; assembly: GCA_029068505.1. Lineage (GTDB taxonomy): Bacteria > Bacteroidota > Bacteroidia > Bacteroidales > Rikenellaceae > Alistipes. Next base: position 463 of record JAIECN010000046.1, on the reverse strand, counting down.
CGGACTGCACAGCCTGCGTGGCATCGGTCATGGCATCGCCCACGGCACCGTAGGCATTGGCGCAAAAGACGTTTTCGGAACGCGGAAAAGTGCGCGCCCCGACCTCGGCGATCCACTCCAACTCGGGGAAAGGATTGCCCGACGACGCATTGCGGGCGCAATCGACTGCAAAAAATGACATCGCACAAAGGGCGAACAGGCGGAAGATTCGATTCATAAAATTCGGGTTAGTGCTTGGTGTAATTTCTTAAAATTTATCAAAGGTAAATAGTTTTGTCGGAAAAGACGACCGAAAAAATGATTTTTGCACTATCCCTTATGATAGTAAATTTATTCAGAAAATATGTAAATATTTTTAATTATTACTTGATTTGACAGATGCGACAACATAGAAAAATGCCCTGGAAACCGTTTTCCAAGGCATTGTCTACAAAATGATATGCAAAATATGATGCTACAACCG
>JAIECN010000045.1 GCA_029068505.1 Alistipes sp. | reverse complement strand
AGCAGCACGCGAAGGCGGTCTTAAATTCTAAGCATCATGTCGAATACCAACATAAAGAAAGTACGCACGAGCGACCTGGAGTTGAAGGATCGGCTCGTCAGCATTCAGCGCGTGACCAAGGTAACCAAGGGCGGTCGTACGTTCAGCTTCTCGGCCATCGTGGTCGTGGGCAACGAGGACGGCGTCGTAGGCTACGGTCTGGGCAAGGCTTCGGAAGTGCAGGCCGCCATCGCCAAGGGCGTGGAGGATGCCAAGAAGAACCTGGTGAAGATTCCCGTCATCAAGGGTACGATTCCCCACAAGCAGGAGTATCGCTACGGCGGTTCGCTCGTCATGATCCGCCCGGCCGCTCCCGGTACGGGTATCATCGCCGGCGGTGCCATGCGTGCCGTGCTGGAGTCGCTGGGTATCAAGAACGTGCTCGCCAAGAGCAAGGGTTCGTCGAACCCCCACAACTTGGTGAAGGCCACCATCGGCGCTTTGTGCGAACTGCGCGACGCTTACAGCGTGGCCCGTCTGCGCGGCATCTCGATGGACAAGGTGTTTAACGGTTAATTCTTTTCGGACAAATGGCAAAGTTGAAAATCACTCAAATCAAGAGCCGCATCGGCGCGACGTCGCGTCAGTGCAAGAACCTCGACGCGCTGGGTCTCAGGAAGATTAACGCCAGCGTCGAGCACGAGGATTCGGCGATCATCAAGGGCATGCTGGAGCGCGTGAAGCACCTGGTGAAGGTGGAGACCGTGGCCGCCAAGGCTGCGCCCAAGGCGAAGAAGGCCGCCGCAGCGCCTGCGGAGCCTGCACAGGCCGCAGAATAGGCGATCGAAAGTTAACGCACAAATCGAAATCAAACTATGGAACTCAATAATCTGAAACCCGCAAAGGGTTCTACGCACCACGACAAGCGAATCGGCCGCGGTGCAGGTTCGGGCCACGGCGGTTATTCGACCCGTGGTAACAAGGGCGCGCAGTCGCGTTCGGGCTACTCGCGCAAGCTGGGATTCGAGGGCGGTCAGATGCCCTTGCAGCGTCGTCTTCCGAAGTTCGGCTTCACCAACCTGAAGCGTGTGGAATTCAAGGCGATCAACCTTTCGACGCTCGAAGAGCTGGCCGGCAAGAAGTCGCTCACGGAAATCACGGTCGAGACGCTCGTAGGCGCAGGCTTCATCTCGTCGAATGACAAGGTAAAGATCCTGGGCAACGGTCAGCTGACCAAGGCGCTGACGGTCAAGGCCCACGCTTTCTCGAAGAGCGCCCAGGAGGCCATCGCGGCCGCCGGGGGCAGCGTCGAAAAACTGTAAGGAATCTTAGAATCCCACGATTATGAATCAGTATCTCGTTGTTGGTATCGTCTTTCTGGTGCTCATCGCCCTTTTGGCGACCAACAAGAAATTGGTTGAAACGCTCAAGAACATCTACAAGATCGAGGAGCTGCGCAAACGTGTCCTGTACACGATCGGGTTGCTGCTCGTCTACCGCTTGGGCAGTTTCGTCGTGATTCCGGGCATCAACCCCAACGCCCTGGGCGAGGGGTCGGCGTATGCCAGCCAGCTGGAGGGCAACGGACTTCTGGGTCTGTTGAACATCTTCTCCGGCGGCGCGTTCGGCAACGCCGCGATCCTGGCGCTCGGAGTCATGCCGTATATCACCGCCTCGATCATCATCCAGCTCATGGGTATGATGATTCCGTATTTCCAGAAGATGCAGAAGGAGGGTGAGAGCGGCCGCCGCAAGATGAACCAGTGGACACGCTTCCTGACTATCGGCGTGCTGTTGATCCAGGGTCCGGCTTACATAGCCAACCTCTATCATCAGGAACCCACCGCGTTCGTCTACGGCAATACGTTCCTTTTCGTTGCCTATGCGACGACGATCCTTATCGCCGGTACCATGTTCATCATGTGGCTGGGCGAGAAGATCACCGACAAGGGTATCGGAAACGGCATTTCGCTCATCATCATGATCGGTATCGTGGCCCGTCTGCCGCACGCCTTGTTGGCCGAGGTCAACGCGCGCTTCCAGACCGCCTCGGGCAGCGCCATCATGCTGATCCTCGAACTGGTGCTTCTGTTCCTGGTCTTCATGGCAACGATCGCTCTGGTGCAGGCTGTCCGCAAGGTGCCTGTGCAGTATGCGAAGCGTATCGTCGGCAACAAACAGTACGGAGGCGTACGTCAGTACATCCCTCTGAAGATGAATGCCGCGAATGTGATGCCCATCATCTTCGCGCAGGCATTGATGTTTATTCCGGCGTTGTTCTCGGGAACGGCTTTCGCGGCTGCCTTCAGCTCGATGACCGGTTTCTGGTACAACTTCACGCTCGCAGTGCTGGTAATCGCTTTCACCTACTTCTACACGGCGATTATCATCAACCCTCAAATGATGGCCGATGACATGAAACGCAACGGCGGCTTCATCCCGGGAGTGAAACCGGGCAAGCAGACCGTGAACTACATCGACACCATCATGACGCGCATCACGCTTCCCGGCTCGTTCTTCCTGGCCATCGTGGCGATTCTGCCCGCTCTGGCCATGCGGTTCCTGGGCATCCAGCAGGCGTTCGCCTACTTCTACGGAGGTACGTCGCTGCTGATCATGGTCGGCGTGGTGCTCGACACTCTCAAGCAGATAGAGAGCTACCTGCTGATGCGCCATTACGACGGTCTGATGAAGACCGGCCGCATCCAGGGGCGCCATTAGTAGTTTTCCGAAGAGATTCTTAGCGAAGAATGATCTATCTGAAGACAGACGAGGAGATCGAGTTGCTCCGCGAGAACAACATCCTGGTGTCGCAGACGCTGGCCGAGGTGGGGCGCCACATTCGTCCGGGCGTCACGACCCTGGAGTTGGACCGCATCGCCGAGGAGTTCATCCGCGCGCACGGAGCGGTTCCCGCTTTCCTCGGATATCAGGGATTTCCCGCTTCGTTGTGCGTTTCGGTAAACGAACAGGTAGTTCACGGTATCCCGTCCGCCGATTGCGTCCTCAAGGAGGGCGACATCGTTTCGGTCGATTGCGGTACGTTTATGAAGGGGTTTGTTGGTGATTCGGCGTATACGTTCGCCGTGGGCGAGGTCGCTGAGGAAGTACGGCGGCTGATGGACGTCACCAAAGAGGCTCTTTATAAAGGTACGGCCCAGGCGAAAGCCGGCAACCGCGTAGGCGACGTGTCGGCAGCCGTACAAGAGTACGCCGAGCATTCGGGCTACGGCGTGGTGCGCGAACTGGAGGGACACGGTTTGGGTCGCAGGATGCACGAAGACCCCGGGGTTCCCAATTTCGGCGCACGAGGCCGCGGGCCGCTCTTGAAGGAGGGCATGGTAATCTGTATCGAACCCATGATCAACATGGGGAGCAAAGCGGTGGTTTTCGAGCGCGACGGCTGGACGGTACGCACCCGGGACCGCAAACCTGCGGCACACTACGAATTCGCAGTGGCCGTGCGGAAGAACGGCCCCGATGTGCTGACGGATTTCAGCATCATCGAACAGGCACTAAACAACTAAGACTCAATGGCAAAACAAGCTGCTATCGAACGCGACGGCACGATCATCGAGGCCTTGTCGAACGCGATGTTCCGCGTCGAATTGGACAACGGCCACGTCTTGACGGCCCACATCTCCGGAAAGATGCGCATGCACTACATCAAGATTCTTCCCGGGGATAAAGTAAAAGTGGAGATGACGCCCTATGATCTTTCGAAAGGACGTATATCTTTCAGGTACAAATAATTAGATCGCTTTAAGACTATGAAGGTAAAAGCATCCATCAAGAAGCGCAGCGAGGATTGCAAGATTGTGAAGCGTAAGGGCAAACTTTACGTCATCTGCAAGAAGAATCCCAAGTTCAAAATGCGCCAGGGGTAGTGTTTCAACAAGTAAGTTAAAGTAGAAAAAGAATTTTTATGGCACGTATAGTTGGTGTAGATTTACCCAAAAACAAGAGAGGCGAGATCGGCCTGACCTATATCTACGGTGTCGGTCGTTCTACGGCTCGCAAGATTCTCGACGGAGCTGGTATCAGCTATGACGTCAAGGTTCAGGACTGGACGGACGACCAGGTGGGCGCCATCCGTTCGACGATCGCCGAAATGGGCATCAAGGTCGAGGGCGAATGCCGTTCGGCCGTGCAGCTCAACATCAAGCGTCTGATGGATATCGGTTGCTACCGCGGCATCCGTCACCGTCTGGGCCTTCCGGTTCGCGGCCAGTCGACCAAGAACAACGCCCGCACCCGCAAGGGACGCAAGAAGACCGTGGCAAACAAGAAAAAGGCAACAAAGTAATCTTTAGAGAATTATGGCAAAGAAAACTGGAACAGTCAAGAAAAAGGTTGTCAAGGTGGGTGCCGTGGGCAATGCCTATGTGCATTCGACTTTCAACAACGTAATCATCACCATCACCAACGAGAACGGCGATGTGATCAGCTGGTCGTCGGCCGGTAAGATGGGTTTCCGTGGTTCGAAGAAGAATACTCCCTATGCCGCCCAGACTTCGGCCGCCGATTGCGCCAAGGTCGCTTACGACATGGGTCTGCGCAAGGTCAAGGTCTACGTCAAGGGTCCGGGTGCCGGTCGCGAGTCGGCCGTGCGTACGATCCACGGCGCCGGCATCGAGGTGATGGAGATCATCGACGTCACGCCGCTGCCGCACAACGGATGCCGCGCTCCCAACCGCCGTCGCGTATAGTTCGTGCGACGACGACAGGGTAAAATCTTACAGTTATTTAATTCGTAAAAGACCATGGGAAAATACATAGGACCAAAATCGAAGATCGCCAGAAAATTCGGCGAAGCCATTTACGGGGCGGACAAGGTGCTCGAAAAGCGCAACTTCCCTCCCGGACAGCACGGTCTGGCACGCAAGCGCAAGAAAGTGTCGGAGTACGGCACGCAGTTGAGCGAGAAGCAGAAGGCCAAGTATACGTACGGTTTGCTGGAGAAGCAGTTCTCGCGCACCTACGAGCAGGCTGCCCGCATGGGCGGCATCACGGGTGAAAACCTGCTGAAGCTGCTCGAATGCCGTCTGGACAACGTGGTGTACCGTCTGGGCATCGCCCCGACGCGCGCTGCGGCCCGTCAGCTCGTTTCGCACCGTCACATCTGCGTGAACGGCAATGTGGTGAACATTCCTTCCTATTCGTTGCGCGCCGGCGACGTGGTGTCGGTTCGCGAGAAGTCGAAGAGCCTGGAAGTGATCGCCGCTTCGCTGGCCGGTGCGGCCCGCAGCCGTTACGCATGGCTGGCGTGGGACAACGCTTCGATGAGCGGCAAGTTCCTCCAGAAGCCCGAACGCGAGGAGATTCCGGAGAACATCAAGGAACAGCTCATCGTCGAGTTGTACTCGAAGTAGTAATCAAAAATTCACTTTCATTGTTATGGCAATATTAGCATTCCAGAAACCTGAGAAGGTTATTATGCTCGAGTCCACTTCGTCGTTCGGAAAGTTCGAATTCCGACCGTTGGAGCCTGGATTCGGGATGACTGTCGGTAATGCTTTGCGTCGTATTCTGCTCTCCTCGCTGGAGGGCTATGCGATCACGACTGTCAAGGTGGCCGGTGTCGATCACGAGTTTGCCGCTATCCCCGGAGTGATGGAAGATATGCTCAATATCATCCTCAAGCTCAAGCAGGTTCGTTTTATCCGCACAGTCGACAATCAGGATGCCGAGAAGGTCTCCATTAACGTTGCGGGTGTGACGGA
>JAIECN010000044.1 GCA_029068505.1 Alistipes sp. | reverse complement strand
GGCGTGCTTGGAGCGGTCGCTGTTTTGCGTTTGGAACTGCAAATCCGCAAATAAAACTCCGGCCGGCTCCGTTCTTTCCTTTTTATTTTGTATCTTTAACTTCGTTTTAGATACTTCACGCTCGGCAAAATGCAAACAAGTTTGCTTTTGCCCTCGCTTATTCGTATTTTTGTCGATCGGAAAATCAAAAAGAACACAATACAATGACGCAAGAAGAACTTTTCAAGAAGCTGGTCGCCCATTGCAAGGAGTACGGTTTCGTATTTCCGTCGAGCGAGATTTACGACGGCCTGGGTGCCGTCTACGACTACGGACAGAACGGCGTGGAGCTGAAGAACAACATCAAGCGCTACTGGTGGGATTCGATGGTCAAGCTGCACGAGAACATCGTGGGCCTCGATGCCGCCATCTTCATGCACCCCCGCACGTGGGAGGCTTCGGGCCATGTGGGTGCCTTCAACGACCCGCTCATCGACAACCGCGACTCGAAGAAGCGCTACCGTGCCGACGTGCTCATCGAGGATTGGCTCGCCAAGCAGGACGAGAAGATCGACAAGGAGGTAGAGAAGGCTCGCAAGCGCTTCGGCGAGCAGTTCGATGAGGCCAAGTACCGCGAGACCTCGCCCCGTGTGCAGGAGACCGCTGCCAAGCGCGACGCCGTGCACAAGCGTTTCGCCGATGCGCTCAACGCCAACGACCTCAATGAGTTGCGTCAGATCATCCTCGACTGCGAAATCGTCTGCCCCATTTCGGGTACGCGCAACTGGACCGAGGTGCGGCAGTTCAACCTCATGTTCTCCACGCAGATGGGTTCCACGGCCGAGGGTGCCAACACGATCTACCTGCGTCCCGAGACGGCACAGGGCATCTTCGTCAACTTCCTCAATGTCCAGAAGACCGGCCGCATGAAGCTTCCGTTCGGCATCGCGCAGATCGGCAAGGCGTTCCGCAACGAAATCGTCGCGCGCCAGTTCATCTTCCGCATGCGCGAGTTCGAGCAGATGGAGATGCAGTTCTTCGTGCGCCCCGGCACCGAAATGGAGTGGTGGAACAAGTGGAAGGACACTCGTATGGCCTGGCACCGCGCCTTGGGCTTCGGCGACGACAACTACCGCTTCCACGACCACGACAAGCTGGCCCACTATGCCAATGCCGCGACCGACGTCGAGTTCAATTTCCCGTTCGGCTTCAAGGAAGTCGAGGGCATCCATTCGCGCACGGATTTCGACCTGGGCAACCACCAGAAGTTCTCGGGCAAGAAAATCCAGTATTTCGACCCCGAGACGGGCGAAAGCTATGTGCCTTACGTCGTCGAGACGTCGATCGGCGTCGACCGCATGTTCTTGCAGGTGATGTCGGCGGCCTATACCGAGGAGCAGCTCGACGGCGGCGATTCGCGCGTGGTGCTGCGTCTGCCCGCTGCGCTGGCGCCCGTCAAGGCGGCCGTGCTGCCGCTGGTCAAGAAGGACGGCATGCCCGAAATCGCGCAGAAGATAGTCGACGAACTGAAGTACGATTTCAACATCATGTACGACGAGAAGGATTCGGTCGGCAAGCGCTACCGCCGTCAGGATGCCATCGGCACGCCCTTCTGCATCACCGTCGACGGCCAGACCGCCGAGGACGGCACCGTGACGGTGCGCCACCGCGATTCGATGCAGCAGGAGCGCGTGAAGATCGAGGCCCTGCACGCGATGGTCGACGAGGAGTGCTCGTACCGCAAACTTTTCAAGAAGCTGAACCTTTAGTGTCGCGCATTCTGGCCATAGACTACGGCACCAAGCGCACGGGCATCGCTGTGAGCGATCCGCTGCGGCTGATCGCCGGCGGCTTAGAGACGGTCGAGACGCGGCAGCTCGAAAAGTGGCTCGCAGACTATTTTGCCCGCGAAGACGTCGGTACGGTAGTGCTGGGCAAGCCTGCGCGCATGGACGGCACGCCCTCCGAGACGTGGCGTTTCATCGAGCCGCTGGCCGCCCGGCTGCGGCGCGCCTGGCCCGACAAGGAAGTGGTCTTCCACGATGAACGCTTCACCTCGGTGCTGGCACACCGTGCGATCCTCGACAGCGGCATCGGCAAGATGGCCCGCCGCGACAAAGCATTGGTGGACAAGGTGTCCGCCACGATTATTTTACAAAGTTACATGGATTCCCGCAAATGATTTATCCGATTGTCATCTACGGCGACGACGTGCTGCGCAAGCCGTGTCAGCCCGTTCCCTCCGATTTTCCCGATCTCAAGAAGCTCATCGGCGACATGTTCGCCACCCTCGACGAGGCCGGGGGCGTGGGACTGGCCGCTCCGCAGATCGGCAAGAGCCTGAAACTCTTCATCGTCGATGCCACGCCGTGGGCCGAGGACGATCCCTCGTGCGCCGATTTCAAGCGGGCTTTCATCAACGCCGAGATCTACGAATATTCCGACCAGACGAAGACCTACAACGAGGGGTGCCTCTCGTTTCCGGGGCTTTATGCCGATGTTCCGCGTGCGCTGTCGATCCGCGTGCGGTATTTGGACGAGGAGCTGAAACCCTGCGACGAGGAGTTCTCGGGTTACCAGGCCTGGGTCATCCAGCACGAATACGACCACACCGAAGGGCGCGTCTTCGTCGACCGGGTAGCTCCCCTGCGCCGCAATCTGCTGAAAGGGAAGTTGCTCAATCTGGCCAAGGGAAAATACCGTTGCAGCTATAAAACGCGCTGAAAACGATCCAACTGCAGCTTGATTTTACTATTTTTGGCTGCGCCCAAGATACTCCGTCTTGGCAAAATCAAGCTAACGCTTGCTTCTGCGCTCGACTTTTCGTATTTTGGCTGCGCCCAAGATACTCCGTCTCGACATAATCAAGCTAACGCTTGCTTCTGCGCTCGCTTATTCGTATTTTTGGCTGCGCCCAAGATACTTCCGCTCGGCAATGCTCAAATAAATTTGGCATTGCCCTCGCTTATTCGTATCTTTGTTTGCATCGGGAACATGCTGGTTTCCGGTGCAAACTTTTTTAACCATAAACAGACGGATTTATGAAAAAGATTTTTGTTGCTTTGTGCGCGGCGTTCGTGTGTGCGAGCTGCGGCGTGGTGAAAGCTCCCCTTTCGGGCGCTCTTTACACCGATGTCAAAGACGGTATGGCCGTCACCGCCAATGCCGGTTCCAGCAAGGTGGGTACCGCTAAGGCTGCCGGTTACCTGGGTCTCGTAGCGCTGGGCGATGCCAGCATCCAGGCCGCGGCCAAGGAAGCCGGCATCACGCGCATCCACCATGTCGACTACCAGAGCAAGTCCTATCTGGGAGTTTACAATGTCTACACGATCGTTGTTTACGGTGAATAAACGGTTGTTGCTTTTTGCCGCCTTTGTTTTGTCCTGCGTCTCCGGCGCAGGGCAGAACATCCGCGGCCATTATGTCTCCAAGGCCGACGGCGACGGGACGATCTATCATCTGCTGCCGGTCGCGCTTTTCGACAACCGCAGCTGCGGCGACTTGACTTTCGATCTGACTTACAAGGAGCGGCACGACGGATGCGTCACGCTCAACTTCACCTACTTCGCCGCGACTCCCATGCCTGCCGACTCCGTGCGTTTCGGCGCCGGGCGGGGTGTTCTGGCGGGTGCCGTCACGAAATTGTACATCGAACCCGAGAAGAAGATGTGGAAACATCGTTATTCTTTGCAGACCGAGGCCGATCGGGTGCGTGCGTTCTTCGATGAGCAGAGCCTGCCGCAAGCGGTCGTCTGCTCGGAGGGGCGGATGCTGGTCTACGACGCCAAAAAATCCGCTTGGCGTTCTTATGCGCCGATCGGGCGCCGGATCTTCGAGATGATCCGGTTGAACGAGGGGCGGTAGCATTCGCGGCGACCGTCGCTGCGGACATGCCGAATTCGGCGGGTCGTGTTCCCACCGAAAAAACTACGGGGAAAGCCGATCGCATTTCGGCTTTCCCCGTAATTGTGCGTCCGGGTGTCCCGGCGGCGCGTTTAAAATTTGTAGGTCGCGCCTATGTTGATGATGATCGGGTTTTTCGCGTATTTGCGGGTCTGCACCATCCACTTGAACCCGGCCGAGAGATCCCAGTTGCGGGCGATCGCGAAGTCGGTTCCCGCACCGAGGTTGATGCCGCACGACCAGTCGCCTATGTCGTTGGCGCTCAAGCCGACCTGGGGATATACCGTCCAGAAGCGGGCCGCCTTGAAGAGGTACTGGAGGTCGGCGCTGATGTCTACCGAGCAATATTTCTTGCAGAGGAACGTCACGGCCGGTTGTACGCGCCAGGCGTCGGTGATGCCGTAGCGGGCTGCGGCTCCGATGCCGAATACCGCGCCGTCGGCGCCCGTGTTGGTGTAGATGCCGATCTGCGGGCCGATGCCCCAGCCGCCCCGATCTTGGGCCGAGGCGGCCCCTGCCATGCAAAGAGCGGCGATTGCCGCGAGAAGAATCTTTTTCATTTCCGATTATTTTAATTGAGCGTTTGTTGCGAGTGTCTGTTTACCAGGGTAAAAGTATGAAAAAAAACATTTTACGCCAAGCAAATTCCACGAACCGAATAATTTTGATAACGGATCGATGTATCGCAACACTCGTGCCGCACATTGGCCCGCGAAAGTCCGGAGGGCAATTTTTTCGTTGCTTTCTCCCTCCCAATGCAGCAAAGGGCGCTTCTCGGCTGTCTTGGCTGTGAAGCAAAACCCGAGAGGCTTCCCTCGTGTGCAAAAAACACCCCTGCAGCATTGTGCGGCAGGGGTGGCTTTTATCCAAAAGAGAACGCAGAGCTTCTCTTTGCGGGACCGGAAGGTCTCCTTACTTCTGGTTCAGCGCCGCATGCGCCGCAGCGACCCGGGCGATGGGTACGCGGAACGGCGAGCAGCTCACGTAGTTGAGACCGGCGTAGTGGCAGAACTCCACCGAGGAGGGTTCGCCGCCGTGCTCGCCGCAGATGCCGCACTTGAGGTTCTCGCGCGTGCCGCGGCCCTTGAACACCGCCTCGCGGATGAGCTGGCCCACGCCGTTGCGATCCAGAATCTGGAACGGGTCGTTCTTCAGGATGCCCTTTTCGAGGTAGACCGGCAGGAACTTCGAGATGTCGTCGCGCGAGAAGCCGAGGGTCATCTGCGTGAGGTCGTTGGTGCCGAACGAGAAGAACTGCGCCACTTCGGCGATCTGGTTGGCCGTCACGGCGGCGCGCGGCACCTCGATCATCGTGCCGACCATGTATTCGATCTTGTCGTTGCGCTCGGTGAAGACCTGTTCGGCCGTCCGGTCGATGATGTTCTTCTGGTAGCGCAGCTCCTTGTGGTTGCCCACCAGCGGCACCATGATCTCCACATGTACGGGGACACCCGTCGCCTTGACGTTCATCGCGGCCTCGATGATGGCGCGGGTCTGCATCTCGGTGATCTCGGGGTAGGTGTTGCCCAGACGGCAGCCGCGGTGGCCCAGCATGGGGTTGAACTCGGCCAGAGCTTCCACCTTGGCCACGATCTTCGAGAGCGGCTCGTGCATCTCCTCGGCCATCTCTTTCTGGCCCTTCTCATCGTGGGGCACGAACTCGTGCAAGGGGGGATCCAACAGACGCACGGTCACCGGGTAGCCGTTCATCGCCTTGAACAGCCCCTCGAAGTCGCCGCGCTGCATGGGCAGCAGCTTGGCCAGCGCCACGCGGCGGCCCGCCTCGTCATCGGAGAGGATCATTTCGCGGATCGCCTTGATGCGGTCGCCCTCGAAGAACATGTGCTCCGTGCGGCAGAGACCGATGCCCTCGGCGCCGAACGCGAAAGCCTGGGCGGCATCCTTGGGCGTGTCGGCGTTGGCGCGCACCTTGAGCACCGAGTATTTGCCGGCCAGCTCCATGAGCTTGCCGAAGTCGCCGCTCAAGTCGGCGGCCTTGGTGGCTACCTGGCCTAAGTAGACTTCGCCCGTCGAGCCGTTGAGCGAAATCCAGTCGCCCTCCTTGACGGTGAAGCCGTTGACCTTGATGGTGCGGGCCTTGTAGTCGATTTCCAACTCGCCGGCGCCCGATACGCAGCACTTGCCCATGCCGCGGGCCACGACGGCTGCGTGCGACGTCATGCCGCCGCGGGCCGTGAGGATGCCTGCCGCGTCGAGCATGCCCTTGAGGTCTTCGGGCGAGGTTTCGATGCGCACCAGGATGGCTTTCTGGCCCGTCTTGGCGAGCACCTTCTCCGCATCGTCGGCGAAGAACACCACGGGGCCGGTCGCTGCGCCCGGCGAGGCGGGCAGACCTTTGGTGATGACCTGCGCCGAGGCGATGGCCTTCTTGTCGAAGACGGGGTGGAGCAGCTCGTCGAGCTTGGCCGGTTCGCAGCGCAGCACGGCGGTCTTCTCGTCGATCAGACCCTCGCGCAGCATGTCCATGGCGATCTTGACCATCGCGGCGCCCGTGCGCTTGCCGTTGCGGCACTGGAGCATCCACAACTTGCCGTCCTGGATCGTGAACTCGATGTCCTGCATGTCGGTGAAGTACTGCTCCAGGTGGTGCTGGATGTCGTTCAGCTCCTTGTAGACCTCGGGCATTACCTCTTCGAGCGAGGGGTATTTCGACTTGCGCTCCTCCTCGCTGATGTTCTGTGCCTTGGCCCAACGCTTCGAACCCTCGATGGTAATCTGCTGCGGGGTGCGGATGCCGGCCACGACGTCCTCGCCCTGGGCGTTGATGAGGTATTCGCCGTTGAAGATGTTTTCGCCCGTGGCGGCGTCGCGCGAGAATGCCACGCCCGTGGCGGAGTTCTGACCCATGTTGCCGAAGACCATCGCCTGCACCGACACGGCCGTGCCCCATTCGGCGGGGATGTTGTTGAGCTTGCGGTAGAGGATGGCGCGCTCGTTCATCCACGAACCGAACACGGCGCAGATGGCGCCCCAGAGCTGATCCCACGGATTGGTCGGGAAGTCCTCGCCCGTCTGCTTCTTCACGGCGGCCTTGAAGTTCTTGACCAGTTCCTTCAGGTCGTCGGTCGTCAGGTCGGTGTCGTTCTTCACGCCGCGCTTGGCTTTCTGTGCCTCGATGATCTCCTCGAACGGATCGTGGTCTTCTTTCGATACGGGTTTCATGCCCAGCACCACGTCGCCGTACATCTGCACGAAACGACGGTAGGAGTCCCACGCGAAGCGCGGGTTGCCCGTACGCTTGGCCACGGCCTCGACGGCCTGGTCGTTCATGCCCAGGTTCAGAATGGTGTCCATCATGCCGGGCATCGAAGCACGGGCGCCCGAACGCACCGACACCAGCAGAGGCATCTCCTTGTCGCCGAACTGCATGCCCGTGAGGCGCTCGATGTTCTTCATCGCCTTCTCGACCTCGGGACGCAGCATCTCGATGACGGCCTGCTTGCCGTGCTGGTAGTATTCGGTGCATACCTCCGTAGTGATGGTGAAGCCCGGGGGTACGGGGATGCCGATTAGGTTCATTTCTGCGAGGTTGGCGCCTTTGCCGCCCAGCAGTTCGCGCATTTTGCCGTTGCCTTCGGCTTCCTTGTTGCCGAACGTGTAGACCCGTTTAACGTCTGCCATAAGTTTGTGCTTTTTATTTTATTGTGTTGTGAATTTCGCTTTTTCAATGTGGCGGATGGCGAATTTAGCGAAATTTTTCCGCTTTTCCAAATGAATTCCGAATAGTCGGCCAGAAAATGCCGGCTTGGGGGAAACGAAGTGCTAAAATGATTTAAGAGGGGTGCTAAAATGATTTAATACCCCCTCCGCTCATTCCAAGTAGACATAGACCGGCAACGCATGACTTGTGCCGCCCAGGTAACGGCGCCGGTCGTAGGTTGCCAACGGCTGCGCGGCCCGCCCGTCGAGCAGAAACCGCCGGATGTAGACCTCGCCGGAGCCGATGCGCAGGGCGGTGTCGACGGCGATCCGGTCGCGCATGCGCCAACCTCCGCGGGAGCGGACATTGCCCCGGCCGGCCCGCTCGGCGCGGGCATGGGCGTCGCGCAGGCCGCATGTCTCCAACCCCTGGGCGGGCAGCCGTCCCATGACGACGAGCCTGGCGCCGGGCCGCTCCTGCCGCAAGTCGCGGGCGACCCACGGGGCCATGCGCTCCTCGCTGCACAACAACAAGCCGACGGTATCCTTGCGCACCCGGTAATGCGGCGGCCGCCCCGAATAACGCCGCAACACACCCTCGACATAGAGGTAACGCCGTCCCGGCTCGACGTAATGGGGCGCGAAACAATCGGCGAAATAAAGCAAGGCGAAGTCCAACCCGTCGAGCGAATTGAGCGTGCGGTGGAGGTAGCAATAATCGTTGCGGCAGGCTGCGGCGACATCGCGGATGACGCCCTCGGTCTCGACGCCCCACAAAGCGACGAGCGGCAGCGCCAACGAATCGGCCAAAGCGGCGACGCGCGCGACCTTATTGGTGTAACGCTCTGAAGTCCACCGAAGATGTCCCTCGGGCGTGAAATCGTCGTCGTGGTAAAAGAGGGCGGGGATGGTGTCGTAGAAACGGTCGACGTCGCAATAAGCGATGCCGACGGACTGGGCGGAAACGCCGATAACGCGGACCGAAAAACAAACCACGCAAATCGAAAAAATGGCCGCGCGAACCCACGGCGGGAAGAAACCTTCGGACCTCATAAGGTGCTGACTTGCGGGAACTAAAGCGGCTGCTCGGGCAAAAAATCGCGCGGCGAACACCCGAGAAATCTGGCGATTTCGTTGATGTGGCGGATGTTATACTTGATGTCGTATTTTGGGCTTTCCGCCATCCCGATGAACCCTTTCGAAACGTTGATGAAACTGGCCAACATAGCCTGCGACACATGCTGCTCGATCCGCTTTTTGCGAATTGCGTCGATAACGTATATATCGATAGGGGTTTTCATGCGGCAATATTTGATATCGCAAAACTAAAAAACGTGCCATTGTGTATGCTCTTGCATACATAAGTGTGCTCATGTATGGCAGGGCGCCGGATGCCTTGAAGGCGGGAGCGGGAAGAATGTGCGGTATGGCCGATCGGATTGCGGCACTTGCCCCCGGAGAGAAAAGAAAAAAGAGAAAAGAAAAGGGAGAAAGA
>JAIECN010000043.1 GCA_029068505.1 Alistipes sp. | reverse complement strand
TATTCGAGGGCGGCTAGTTCCGGGGTTACACCCTCGACGGGGAGGCCTACACGGGCGACGTGGTGCAGAAAAAACTGCCCAACGGCAAGCCTTTCCGCGGCGGCGACGTCAACTGGGAGGAGGCGCCGGGCGCCCGCAACGGCGTGATCGACGAGAACGACCGCATGGTCATCGGCAATGCGCTGCCCACCTACACGGGCGGTCTGTCGACGACGTTCACTTATAAGAACCTCAGCCTTTTCGTGTCGTTCTACTATTCGTTCGGCGCGCACATCTACAACGATGCCGAGCACCAGCGCAACATGTTCAAGTATTCGTCGACCACGCCTTCGCCCCATGTCATCAACAACATCTGGGTGCACCAGGGCGACGAGGCGCTCTATCCGCGTCCCTACAACGACGAGTACAACAACGCGCGCTACGCCAACTCGTTCTATCTGGAAAAAGGCGACTTCATCCGTTTGCAGAACATCCGCTTGAGCTACGACCTGCCCGAGCGTTGGCTGAAGACGGCCCGCATCAAGACTTTGCAGGTCTACTTTTTCGCCAACAACCCGCTCACGTGGACTGCTTACAGCGGCTACGACCCGGAGTTCTCCTCGTCGAACCCGTTGCAGATCGGCAAGGACACCTACCGCTATCCGAAGAAACGCGAATTCGGCTTGGGTCTGAACGTTAAATTTTAACCGATTACAACCATGAAAAGACATATCATCATTCTTGCCGCCGCTCTTTCGCTGGGTGCTGTCGGGTGCGAATCGTTCCTCGACGAGCAGCCCGTCAGCGAAGTGCCTGCCGACAACATGTGGCAGACCTCGCGCGATGCCAAGGCGGGGGTAAACCAGATCTACGGATTTTTCCGTACGACGATGCGCGAGAACTATTTCTACTGGGGCGAATTCCGTTCGGACAACCTCGCGCCGGGCGCTTCGTCGGCCGCCGATCAGCAGCGCGTGATCGACAACCAGCTCACGACCGACCATCGCTGCACGCGGTGGAGCGACCTCTACAAGGTCATCAACCAGGCCAACCTCTGCATCAAGTACATTCCCGGCATCGACACGCCCTCGGTGGCCGAACGCGACGACCTGCTGGGTCAGGCCTATGCCATGCGTGCGCTGGCTTACTTCTATGCTGTGCGCGTGTGGGGCGATGTGCCGCTGTTCGTCGAGCCTAACGAGAAGTACAGCGAGAGCATCTACCGCGAACGCACCGACATGGAGTATATCTTGCGCGAGGTGGTGCTCGAAGACGCCAAGAAAGCCGAGGCGCTCCTCGACCGCACGAAGAACAAGGAACGCAAGCGCATCTCGGTCTACGGCGCCTGGGCGATCATGGCCGACGCCTACATGTGGCTGGGCGAATACAACCTGGCCGACCAGACCATCGAGAAGATGAAAGGCGACTCCTCGTTCATGGCTTTCGAGCCGAGCATCGACACGTGGAAGAAGATGTTTACCGAGGAGCTGAACGGCAAGGCCAGCGACAATACGCCCGAGAACGATGACTACTCGACCAAGGAATTCATTCTGGTGGTGCACTTCAACATGGACGAGGTGGGCACCAACGGTTTCAGCTACATGTACCAGTGGTTCACCGGTTCGGGCAACCGCGCCGGGGTGGTTTCCGAGGCACTGCGCAACAAGTTCGACCAAGCCAACGACCTCCGTTTCCCGCTGGTAACCAAGGAATACCAGGCGGGCTGGGAGCTGCGCAAGTATATCCCGGGCGACATTTCGTCGACGCTCAACAAGACGTGTCAGGTGGCCTATCCGATCTACCGCTACTCCGACATGCTGCTTTTGCAGGCCGAGGCGCTGGCCCGGCTGAGCAAGTGGGAGGAGGCGCTCGATCTGGTAAAGCAGATCCGCACGCGGGCCGGGCTGGAGACGCCCGAGGCCTCGTCGTTCGCCACGGAGGACGAACTGGTCGACTTCATCCTCGACGAGCGTCAGCGCGAACTGGTGGGCGAAGGCCGCCGCTGGTTCGATCTGGTGCGCACGGGACGCTGGAAAACGGTCATGGGGCCGATCAACGGCTGCTCGGAGGAGGGCAACGAACTCTTCCCGATCCATTTCTCGCACCTGGATCAGAACAAGGCGCTGACGCAGAATGCCTACTATGCAACGCAAACTCAAGAGTAACTACCAAAACGAACAATCATGTTTAAGCATATCATTCATAAATTGTTGTTGCTGCTGGCGGTCGCCGCGATCGCGGGGTGCGACGACATGAAGTTGCAGACCGATGCGGACTACGACGCCTCGGTGCTCGATCCCCATATCGACATGACGGCGTGGGAGTATCTGGAATCCCGTCCCGACATCTTCTCCAAGTTCATGGCGGCCGTGGAGTACGCCGACATGAAAGCCTACTACACGCAGAACGACCGCGCCTACACGTTCCTGGTGCTGACCGACGGCGCCGTGAACAACTTTGTAAGCGCGCTGGGCTGCACGACCGTCGAGGAGTGTCCGGTGGAGGAGGTGCGCAACCTGATCCTCTACCATATCGTCGACGGCGAGTACAGCAGCTACGGCGATCTGCCTGTGGAGCCGATCTTCGTGCTGACGCTCCGCCGCGGCGAAGAGGGTCTGATGACGATGCTCACGCGCAAGAACCCCTGGATGGCCGATGCCGGCAAGGTGGTCGTCAACAACACGGGCAGCAACGGCAGCTCGCCCATGCGGCTGGCCGTCAGCTCGAACATCATGCCCACCAACGGCGTGGTGCATGTATTCGACAACTATTGTTACTACAAGAAGTAGCCGATCGAACCTTAAAACAAGAATGCTATGAACAAAAATAGAATCATCATCCTGCTGGCGTGGCTCCTGGGAGCCGTGTCGCTGGCGGCTTGCTCGGAGGACGACGGTCTCGATCCTTCGTCGTCGGAACCCGTGGTGGCCTATCCTTACGATACGCTGGTCGCCGACCTCAACATGGTGGACAACTTGCCCGTGGTGGCGGTGGTAAAGTCCGAAGCGGGGCTGCGGAGCGTGGCGCTCACGATCCTCACGTCCGAGGGCGAGCAGGTGCCTGTGACGACCGTCACGGAATTCTTCAACCCCAAGAGTTACAGCCTCTCGGAGACGATCAACTACAAGTCCGACTACGTGCAGGCCGTGGTAACGGCCGAAGACTTGTTGGGCCGCCGTGCGGAGGCTGTCCTGCCTATCGAGATCATCGATGTGGTCGAACCCCCGATGATCGTCTTCACGCCCGAGAGTTGGGAGTATGACGAAACCGTGGGCGGCGACCTGCCCAACACCCGGTTTACGGTTACCAGCGAGGTGGCGCTCAAGCGTATCGAGATGTTCCGCGTTTCGGTCGAGGGGCAGACCCAGTACGGCGGGGCCGTCACGGGCGGCGACACCGATCCGTGGACGCGTTACGAATTCGACGCGCTGATCGCCTATGGCGAGAACGACCGCAGCTTCCGCGTGCGGGCCGTGGATGTCTACGACCAGGTGCGCATCGTCTCGCTGCCGGTCAAGTACAAGACCGTGCCGCCTCCGACGGTGGTGCCTGCGACGGAGACCATCGTTGCCGAGCGCAACGAGCGCAAGGCCGTGCCGCTGACGATCGAATCGATGGCTGGCGTGGTAAAGGTTGAACTCTTCTTCAAGAAAGGCAAGACCGTGGCGACCGAACCCGTGCTGACGAAAGAGTATCCCGACAAGCTCAACAACCTGGCCTTTGCCGAGGAGATCGAATTTACGGACGACGTATCGGGCGTTCGTGCCGTGGTGACCGACAACGTGGGCCGCTCGACGAGCGTCGACATCAAGGCGCTCGTGGGCATGGAGTTTGCCGAAAACGTAGTGATGGGTGCCAAGGGCTATTCCGACGGCAACGCTTCGCGTCCGGGCATCTACTCGTTCTTCTCGCTCAAATACATGAAGGGGTTGGCGCTCTCCGAGATCGTGGCCAACAAGACCGACACGAGCGTTGATGCCGACTGGTTGTTCTACGACATGAACGGCAACGTCCGCATCTATTTCCCCGGCGGCAATAAGGCGAACGAGTATGCCTATGCTTCGGGCACGTCGAAAGACCTGCCGCAGGTGCAGACCCGCTATCAGTTGCGCAACGATATCGACTTCGAGAACGCCACGGCCGCAACGATCGCTGAGCAGGTCATCGCCGAGCAGGTGGCGACAGCTGAATTGACCGGCTTGCAGGCCGGCGATGTGATCGCCTTCAAGACCGGCACCAAGTCGTCGGCCGGCGGCGGACGCGTGGGATTGATCAAGATCGTCGATTATACGAGGAACACCAACACGTCGTTGTCGACTTTCACGATCGTCGTGAAGTTCCCCAAGAAATAGATGTCTTTTTTAGGGAGTTTTCCGGCCCTCTGGCTGGAAAACTCCCTGTTTTTTCCGATAGCGTTTTTTATGAAACCTTTCCGCCTGCTTTTGTTCCTGGCGCTCGCGTGGGCGTCGGGACTTTCGGCGCAGAACGGCAAGAAGGTCTATGCCGACTACCACGGCGTGCGTTATACGCGCGCCCACGACGGCAAATTGGGCCGTTGGGAGATGCACGCCGACACGCACAAGTCGCAGACCGGGCGTGCGCGGCTGTGCTACAATGCTGATTTCTGCGACTCGCTCGGCCGCCGCGACCTCGCTGCCGTGGCTTCGCCCGCCATCGGCATGCACTCCGACCTCGACCCCCATGCGATCGAATACCGGATTCTTGCGGCCAAGGCTGCGGGGATCGACGGTTTTTTCGTCGAGTGGGGCTTCATGGGCCATGAGAACGACCTCCTGCTGCGGGCCATGCAGCCCGTGGCGGCGAAATACGGCTTCGAAATAGGGGTCAACTGGTGCGACGGATGGCTTTACTACGATTGGATCACGCGCCTGCATCCCGAAATCGCGACCCGCGAGCAGAAGACCGAGCATTATGCCCGCTGCTACCAGTATTTGGTCGACGAGGTTTTCTCCGGGCCGACGGCTCCCACGGTCGGCGGACGTCCGGTGTTCTATCTTTTCGGGCCGGGAGCTACGCCCGAGGAGTATGCCCGAGCCGCGGCGCAGGTGCGCTTGCCCGAGGGCATGCCGCAGCCGGCTGTGCTGCGCCGTTGGGCGGATTGGGGCACGTTGGCGGAGGATCGCTATGTGCCTGTGCGCCGGAGCGACGAAATCGATGCCTGGCGCCGCCTGGGGATGATCCCCACGGCTTGGCTGCCGGCCCGCGTGAGGTCTCGGGATGCGGAGCATGCTGCATGGGACAATTATGCCGTTCCGGACGACTGCATCGAGTTCATGAAGCCGTTCCGCGATTCGATTTGGTTGAGCGCCGATCCCGCTTTCGCGGTCAAGGCCGGTTTCGTTATGCCGGGGATGGACAACCGCGGCTGTGCCGGCTGGGGGCGTCAGCATTTCTTTTGCATTCCGCGCGACGAGGGGCGCACCTACGAGCGGATGTGGGATTTCTGCATGGCCTCGCGCGACAGCCTCGACATGATCTTCATCGCTTCGTGGAGCGACTACACCGAGGGCCACGAAATCGAACCTACGGTGGAGAACGGCGACCGCGAACTGCGCACCACGCTGCGCTATGCGTCGTTGTTCAAGGAGTGTCCGGCCGACGAGACGGGGCTGGAGCTGCCGGCGCAGCTTTTTGCGTTGAGGAAGCGCAGCGCCCTGCTGGCGGCGGCGAACCGCAAGACCGCCGACGGGGATGCGCTGCTCGATCGGGCGGCCCACGGCATGGCCGAGGGGCGGTATGCCGAGGCGAAACAGCTGTTGACCGACGCCGGGGCGCTTTTCGGGACTGCGGAGGCCAAGTTGAAACGCCGTGCGCTCGACGTGGCGACGGCCGACCTGCGCTTCAGCAGCGAAGCCGCATGGGGCGCCTGGAGCGCCGATCCCGAGCTGAAGGTCTACTTCCCGGCGTGGGCGCTCGGGCCGTTGATGACGGCGCGCACCCATACGGGCTATCTGGAGTTCGAGTATTTCGACGGGCAGCCCGACAAACGGTTTGCGTTCGTCTATTCGCGCACGGAGCGGCAGCCCAAAGAACTGTTCGCCACGGTGGCGAAATTCCGTACCGACGGCACAGGGACATGGCGGCGCGTGCGCGTGGAGCTGGCCCCCGAAAACGTGCTCTATGACATGACTCCCGGCTTTACCTTTCTGTTCAAGGGGCCGGTAAAGGTGCGCAATATTTCGTTTCATTATACCTTGATAA
>JAIECN010000042.1 GCA_029068505.1 Alistipes sp. | reverse complement strand
TCGTTGGTGTGTGCGCACACAACTTGGATATTTGAAAAATTGTATCTATGTTTGTCATAGCGAAGTCCGAAAAGGACAAGAACCGACCCGACCTGATGAAAGAAAAACTCAAAGAACACATCCGCATCGTGGACGTGGCCCGCATGGCCGGCGTGTCGGCCGGAACGGTCGACCGTGTGATCCACAATCGAGGCAAAGTCTCGGAAGAAAAGCTGCGCAAGATACGCGAAGTGCTGGCTTCGGTGGACTATCAGCCCAATCTGGTGGCCCGCTCGCTGGCCTCGTGCCGCGAACGGAGGCTGGCCGTCATCATTCCTGCCTACCGCGAGGGCGACTATTGGGCCGATGTGGATGCGGGCATCGCACGTGCGCAGGTGGGGGCGGAGCGCTTCAACGTGCGGCTGCACCGGTTTTTCTTCGACCAGTACGATCAGGCGACTTTCTTGCGGACGCTCATGCGCGTGCGCGACGAACATTTCGACGGCGTGCTGCTGGCGACGCTTTTCTCGGAGTCGGTGGCGGAATACACGCGCGAACTCGATCTTCTGGGCGTGCCTTATGTTTTCGTCGACTCGAACATTCCGGGCTGCAACCGGCTGGCTTATTTCGGCACTTCGTCGTTCGATGCGGGTGTCGTGGCGGCGCGGCTGCTGGTCGACCGCATTCCGCTGGACGCCGACATCGCGGTGGGCAGCATCGTCCACCGGGGCGACGGAGGTTCGAACCAGTGCCGCTGCCGGGAGGCGGGATTCCGGGCCTATCTGGAGCAGGCGGGTTTCCGGGGCGAGCTGCTGGCCGTTTCGCTGCGCCTGGACGACGAAGCCTGCAACGAACGGACGCTGGACGACCTCTTCGAGGAGCATCCCCGGATTGCGGGTGCAGTGACATTCAATTCGACATGCTACATTCTGGCCAACTACTTGCGCCGGTCGGGCCGCTGCGATGTGCGGCTGGTGGGCTACGACGTCATCCGCCGCAACCGCGAAATGCTGGAGGCGGGCGCGGTGACGGCACTGGTGGCCCAGCGTCCTGCGGCGCAGGGCTTCCACGGCGTGATGGCCTTGTGCGACATGCTGGTGAGCGGCAGCCGCGGCCCCTCGGACAACTTGATGCCGATCGACATCGTACTGAAAGAAAACGTACAATTTTATAATAGCCATATTATTTAAGCTATGAAAAATCTTTTCGATTTTTCCGGCACTATCGTCGTGGTCACGGGGGGCGCCGGGATTCTGGGGCGCTCCATCTGCCTTTACCTGGCGGAGCAGGGGGCCAAGGTCGCGGTGCTCGACCGCGACGAAAAGGCCGGCGAAGAACTCGTCTCCGACATCCGCAGCAAGGGCGGCGAGGCCGTATTTTTCGTTACCGATGTGCTGAACCGCGAGGTTCTCGAACGCAACCGGGCCGATATCCTTGCCAAGTACGGCTGCATCGATGTGCTGCTCAACGCTGCGGGCGGCAACATGGGCGGCGCCACGATCGCACCCGACAAATCGTTCCTTGATCTGGAGATCGACGCGTTCCGCAAGGTCGTCGACCTCAATCTGTTCGGCACGGTGCTGCCTACCACCGTTTTCGGCGAGGCGATGACGGCCCGCAAGAAAGGCGTCATCGTCAATTTCTGCTCCGAGTCGGCCTTGCGTCCGCTCACGCGTGTAGTGGGCTACGGTGCCGCCAAGGCAGCCATAGCCAATTACACCAAGTATATGGCTGCCGAGCTGGCCACGAAGTTCAGCCCCGAGATGCGCGTCAACGCCATCGTGCCCGGCTTCCTGCTGACCAACCAGAACCGCGCCCTGCTCACCAATCCCGACGGCAGTTATACCGACCGGGCCAAGACGATCATCGCCCACACGCCCGCCGGACGTTTCGCCGAACCGGAGGAGTTGTTGGGCACGATCCACTACCTCATCAGCGACGCTTCGTCGTTCGTGACGGGTGCGCTGGCCGTGGTCGACGGCGGGTTCGATGCGTTCTCGATTTGAAACCAAGCGAATGATTGCTTTTTGCGACTAAAATGAAATCTATGCCTGTCCTTTGTACTCAATCTTGGCGCTGGTACGGCCCGAACGACCCGGTGTCGCTGGCGGATATCCGTCAGGCCGGCGCGACCGACGTGGTGCATGCGCTGCACCACATCCCCAACGGCGAAGTATGGCCCGTGGAGGAGATCCGCGCACGTCAGCAACTCATCGCCGACGCCGGCCTGAAGTGGTCGGTGGTCGAGAGCGTGCCGGTGCACGAACACATCAAGACCCGCACGGGCGACTTCGCGCGCTACATCGACAACTACAAGCAGTCGATCCGCAATCTGGCGGCGTGCGGCATCCGGACGATCACCTACAATTTCATGCCCGTGCTCGACTGGACGCGCACCGACCTGGCCTACACGATGCCGGACGGCTCGAAGGCGCTGCGGTTCGAGCGGGCGGCCTTCATGGCGTTCGATCTGTACATCCTGCGCCGTCCGGCCGCCGAACAAGAATACACGGCGGAGGAGAAGGCTGCGGCTGCGGAACGTTTCGCCCGGATGGACGAGGCGGAGAAAGAGTTGATTACCCGCAACATGATCGCCGGACTGCCGGGCGCCGAGGAGAGTTTCACGCTCGACCGGTTCCGGCATGAACTGGAGCGCTACGCGGGAATCGACGCCGAGACCTTGCGGGGCAACCTGATCGCTTTCTTGAAGGAGGTGTGTCCCGTGGCCGATGAGGCGGGGGCCGAGCTGGTGATCCATCCCGACGACCCGCCCTGTTCGATCCTGGGGTTGCCGCGCATCATGTCGACGGCGGAGGATTTCCGGAAGCTGATCGCTGCGGTGCCCAATGTCTCGAACGGGTTGTGCTTCTGTACTGGATCGTTCGGTGTGTGCGCACACAACAACCTTCCGGCCATGATGCGCGAGTTCGGCGACCGGGTGGGCTTCGTGCATCTGCGCTCGACGCAGCGCGATGCTGCGGGCAATTTCTTCGAGGCGAACCATCTGGAGGGCGACGTGCCGATGTACGAAGTGATGAAAGCCTTTTTGGAGGTGCAGCAGCGGCGCGGCCGCTCGATTCCGATGCGTCCCGACCACGGCCACCAGATGTGCGACGACCTGAACCGCCGCTCGAACCCGGGCTACTCGTGCTACGGACGGCTGCGGGGTCTGGCGGAGCTGCGGGGCCTGGAGCTGGGTATCGCCCGATCGCTGTATCCGACCGAATAGCGGAACGATTTCCGCGCGAGCCGGGATCGGGGCGCTACGGAAAAAAGTTGTATGAAAACGAACCAACCAAACAATAACCTTTTATGAAAAAACTATTGACCAAACTCCATGTGCAGAGCGTGCTGCTGTTGGCGGCCGCATTGCTGCAATCGGGGCTTGTCATGGCGCAAAGTGCCGGGGGGGGAATTTTACGTTCTCCGGTACGGTTTACGCTGACGGACAGCCCCTGATCGGTGCCACGGTGACCGAACCGGGCACGACCAACGGTACGGTGACCGGCGCGAACGGCGAATTCTCGCTGCGCCTCTCGAAGCGGGGCACCGAAGTGCAGGTGTCGTTCATCGGCTACCAGACCCGCACCGTGCGGGCGCAGGCCGACAGGCTCGACATCGAACTGACGGCCGACGCGCAGCAGATCGACGAAGTGATGGTCGTGGCCTACGGCACGATGAAGAAGCGCGACCTCACGGGTGCCGTGACCTCGCTGTCGGAAGAAGCCCTCGAACGCAAGATGGCCTCGAACGTCTTCGAAGCCATGCAGGGCCAGGTGGCCGGCGTGCACATCACGGCCGGATCGGGCCAGCCGGGCGAGACGGCGACGGTGAACGTGCGCGGTATCTCGACCTTCTCGGCCGAGGGCGTGAAGCCGCTGTTCGTGGTCGACGGCATCCCCATGGAGGACATCGACGGCATCAACACCTCCGACATCCTCTCGGTCGAGGTGCTCAAGGATGCGGCGTCGGCTGCGATGTACGGTTCGCGTTCGGCCAACGGCGTCTTTCTCATCACGACCAAGGGCGGTTCGACCAGCGCGCCGCGCGTGGAAGTGAAGTACTACCACTCGTGGGGCAAGCTCTCCCACAAACTGGCCCAGGCCACGCGCGCCGACCGCCGCAACTATGACCTCAAGCGCCGGGCCTACTTCCTGGAGAACAAGATCGGCACGCCCGACGAGAGCTACATGATCATCCAGGACTCGCTCAACGCCTCGTTCAACATCGACAACGACTACCAGGACATCTTGTTCCAGTGGGGACAGAAAGATCAGGTCGACCTGAGCGTCTCGGGCGGATCGGACAAGATCAAGTACTACGGTTCGACGGGCTACTACAACGAACGCGGTATCGTGCCCAACACGGGATTCCAGCGTCTGACGGCCCGTGTGAACACCGACTACAAGGCCAACAACTGGCTGACGCTCCACACCCGCGTGTCGCTGGGCTACTCGCAGAAGAACGGCATCAATGAAGGCCAGCTGATGACGGCCATGCTCTCGCGCCGTCCCTACTTCAATCTTTACTATCCCGACGGTTCGCTGGCCGGTGTGTTCCAGGGGCAGAAAAGCCCGCTGGCGCAGGTCGAATATACGACCGACCGCACGGAATACTACAAGGTCAACTTCTACCAGGGCTTCGAAATCCAGATCGTCAAGGGGCTGACTTTCTCGACGAACATCAACGCCAATCTCTATCTGGACAAGCGCCGCAGGGTCTATCCCAGCATGATTACGGACGAGTGGCAGAAGAGCAACACGGGCTATGCCAACGACAACCTGAACTGGAACTGGCTCAACGAAAATGTGCTGACCTACAAGAACAAGTGGGGCGATCACAACTTCACGGCCATGGTCGGATTCAGCGAGCAGCAGTGGCGCTACGACCGTACCGTGCTTTCGGGCATCAACTCCTCGTCGGATTTCCTCACCACGATGAACGCCTTCTCGGCCAATCTGGTGCTCAGCGAGACGGGTGCCTGGCAGCAGAACCACGCCATGGCGTCGCTTTTCGCCCGTGTGAACTACGACTACAAGTCGAAGTATCTGGTGCAGGCGACCCTGCGCCGCGACGGCTCGTCGCGCTTCTCGAAGCAGAACCGCTGGGGCAACTTCCCCTCGGTGTCGGCGGCATGGCGCATTTCGGACGAGGGATTCATGAAATTCTCGCGCCGCGTGCTCGACGACGCCAAGGTGCGCGTGAGCTGGGGCGTGACGGGTAACGAACAGATCGGCAACTACGACTACCTCTACTCCTATGCCACGGGCGACATCTACGACGGCATCGGCGGCGTCTATCCTGCCCGTCTGGCGGTCGACAACCTGCGTTGGGAGGAGACCCGCCAGACCGACGTGGGTCTCGACCTGAGCTTCTTCGGGCAGCGTCTGACCATCACGGCCGACTACTACGACAAATACACCGACGGCCTGCTGGCCAACCTCGAATTGCCCAAGGAATCGGGCTTCGGGACGATGCGCACCAATGTGGGCGAGGTTCGCAACCGCGGTTTCGAGCTGACGGTGGCGGGCGACCTGGTGCGGACGAAAGATTTCCGCTGGAACGCCTCGTTCAACATCTCGCGCAACTGGAACAGCATCGAACGCCTCTCGACGGGCGAACCCTATCTGGAGGGTAACTTGTGGTGGATGCAGGAGGGCGGCTCGATCGGCGACTTCTACGGCTACAAACAGCTGGGCATCTTCCGCTACGACGAGTCGAACGCCTTCACGCCCGGCACGTGGCAGCAGCTCACGCCCGTATTCGAGGGCGGCGAGTTCCGGGGTTACACCCTCGACGGGGTGGCCTACACGGGCGACGTGGTGCAGAAAAAACTGCCCAACGGCAAACCTTTCCGCGGCGGCGACGTCAACTGGGAGGCGGCGCCGGGCGCCCGCAACGGCGTGATCGACGAGAACGACCGCATG
>JAIECN010000041.1 GCA_029068505.1 Alistipes sp. | reverse complement strand
GACGCATGTCGGCGAGCGAACGCACCGCCTTGTCGTTGATGTGCGTGATGACGAATCCCTGCTTCACGCGCGCCCGGGCCAGAATGCCGCCGGGTTGTACGCCCACGACCTGCACGCCGCCCTGAATCTCCAGCTGCCGGCAGAGCTTGGCGCCCGCATCCTGCAACTTGCCGCCCAACGTTTCGACGACATCGACATCCTCGCGGGTCAAGAGTTCGGGTTTATCTGCTTTATTACGCAAAATAACCTCGAAATGTTTCACTTTCCCGTCTCTTTTTACCGAAAGGGCCACCTTGTCGTTGGGACGGCGCCGCGCAATCTGCTCCTGGAGCGTAGCCGACGAACCGAGACGCACGCCGTCAATATCCAAAATGACGTCGCCCTTGCGGATGCCCGCCTCGGAAGCAGCGCCGCCCTCGGTGACGCCGGCCACATAGACGCCGCCGACCTCCTTGATGCCCAACTGCTTGCCCTCGTCGCTATCGATAAAGTCCTGATCGACAGGCCGGAACATGGCGCCCAACACGGCACGCTGCACAAGACCGTACTCCTTCAGATCGACGACGACCTTGCGGACGATGGCTTCGGGCACGGCGAACGAATAACCCACATAACTACCGGTCTGCGACTTGATCAGCGTATTGATACCCACCAGTTCGCCGTGGGTGTTGACCAGCGCGCCGCCCGAGTTGCCGGGATTGACCGCGGCATCGGTCTGGATGAACGACTCGATGCTGAAATCGTTGGGAATGGCTCCCAAATTCCGCGCCTTGGCGCTGACGATGCCGGCCGTGATGGTCGACTGGAGATCGAACGGCGAACCGATGGCCAGCACCCACTCGCCCAGCCGCAGCGCGTCGGACGAGCCGAAAGCCAGCGTAGGCAGCTCCTCGGCCTCGATCTTCAACAAGGCGATGTCGGTGGCCGAATCCTTGCCGATGAGCTTGGCATCGAATGCGCGGCCGTCGTTGAGCTTCACGCGCAACTTGGTAGCTCCGTCGACCACATGGTTGTTGGTCACGACATAGCCGTCGGCCGAAATGATGACGCCCGAACCGCCGGCGCGGCGCTCCTGATAGCGCGGTTCGTTGCCGCCGCGGGGCTGCATCTGGGGAATGCCGAAAAATTCGAGAAACGGATCGTAACCCGACTGTCCGCGCCGGGGCACCTCGACCTGCTGCACGGCCTCGATATTGACCACGGCTTTCACGGCGTTCTCTGCCGCATAAGTCAGGTCAGGATATTGCCCCGCCTCGAAAGAGGTAAACTGCGTACCGAGCGCGGGAGTGCGCTCGACCTCGCGCTCGACATATTCCACCCGCGCCGCGCCATCGGCGACCGCCCAGGCCGAGATGCCGCCGGCCACGGCCGAAGCAGCGAGGATTCCCACAAACAAAAATGCCTTTTTCATAATCGAACAATTTTAAAATGATTCGGAGGCTGTTTTTACCATAGGCTTCATCCAATTTGGAGGACAAACGAAACATGCCGAAGAAATAGTATGCGGACGCAGAAAGAGGAATGCAAAGACAAAAAGAATCGTCCGCAACCGTATCGGGCAGGAACATGCCGCCGCCCCGACACCGGCGAACGAAAAAAACAAGGATCGGGAACCGTTCCGATTCCCGATCATTCGAACTACAGACCGAACTCTTTGCGGATGCTCTCGACGGCATCGAGCTTTTCCCAGCCGAAGAACTCGATTTCGCGTTCGACCTCGCGGCCGTTCTCCCAAATCTTCACTTTTTTGCTGTAAGGCCGGTTGCCGAAGTGACCGTAGGAAGCGGTAGCCTCGAAGATAGGATTCTTCAACCCGAAGCGCTTGACGATGGCCGCAGGCCGCAGATCGAACAACTTGCCGATCCGACGGGCGATCTCGCCGTCGGTCATACCCTCCAACGCTTTGGGACGAGGCGAGCGATAGGTGTCGACATAGATCGAAAGCGGCTCGGCGATGCCGATGGCATAGGAGAGTTCGACCAACACTTCGTCGGCAACGCCTGCGGCCACCAGGTTCTTGGCAATATGGCGCGCCGCATAAGCAGCCGAACGGTCGACCTTGGAAGAATCCTTGCCCGAGAAAGCGCCGCCGCCGTGGGCGCCGCGGCCGCCGTAGGTGTCGACGATGATCTTGCGCCCGGTAAGTCCCGTATCGCCATGCGGGCCGCCGATGACGAACTTGCCGGTGGGATTGACATGGAGGATGTAATCGTCGCCGATCAACCCGGCGAGCTTGTCGCCGGCACGCTCCAGGCGGGCTTTGACGCGGGGAATGAGAATCGTGCGCACGTCGTTGCGGATGCGCTCCTGCATCTGCCGCTCGGCCTCCTGCTCGGAGATGCCGTTGCCGGGAAGGATGAACTCGTCGTGCTGCGTCGAAACGACGATGGTATGCACACGCAAGGGATGCCCGGTCTGCTCGTCGTACTCGATCGTGACCTGCGACTTGGAATCGGGACGCAGGTAGGTCATCGTCTCGCCGGCACGGCGGATGTCGGCCAGCTCCTTGAGGATAACATGCGAAAGAATCAACGTGGCGGGCATCATCTCGCGCGTCTCGTTGCAAGCATAGCCGAACATGATGCCTTGGTCGCCGGCCCCCTGCTCCTCCTCGGTGGCACGCACGACACCCTGGTTGATGTCGGACGACTGCTCGTGGATGGCCGAGAGAATGCCGCACGAATTGCAATCGAACTGGTACTCGCTCTTGGTGTAGCCGATCCGTCCGATGACGCCGCGGGCCACGCCCTGCACATCGACATAGGCCTCGGAACGCACCTCGCCGGCGACGACCACCAGACCGGTGGTGCACAACGTTTCGCAAGCAACCTTGGAATTGGAATCGTGACGCAGAAACTCGTCGAGAATGGCGTCGGAAATCTGATCCGCCACCTTATCGGGGTGCCCTTCGGACACCGACTCCGATGTAAACAAAAAACCCATCGTATACGTTTTTTTAAAGTTCGCAATCATTCGCCCCCCGACCCGGCGGACAACCGCTGCAGGCTCCGGAACGGAAAAACGAACCCGGTTAATGTATAAAATGGGAAAAATTGGCTGTTGGAATAAAAAACATGCTGGTTTAGCAATTTTTTATTGTGGTTTGCAAGCA
>JAIECN010000040.1 GCA_029068505.1 Alistipes sp. | reverse complement strand
GCTTTATCGAAAAACGATAAATATTATTTGTTTTTCGGGGATTAATCGTATATTTGCCGTAACGAAACTGCGGCCCGAAGCAACGGCCGGTCGATCCGTCCCCACGGAAACCGTCGCCGCACATGCTCCGGAACCGCATTCGGTCTCAATCAAAAACAAAAGGAAGATGCAAAACAAAAAACCCTTCCTGCGACGGCTGCTGGTAATCTACATCTCGTTCTTTCTGGTTCTTGCGGCCGGGCTGACGCTCGAAATCCTGCCGGGATTCTCGCAAGGCTACAACGAGGGCGGCGAAATCGGTACGGACATTGCCGCCAACTGGCTGTCGGGCAATCCGCGGATGATCTACATGCTGGAAAACATCCCGATCGCCGAAGGCCCCGATGCGGCGGCAACCGCGACGGCCGCGCATCCGGACACGAAGATCGCACTCCAGATCCGCCGCATCGGCATGACCGTGGAGCAGGACGCCCCGGGCGCCTCGATGCTGACGCTGGCCTTCCGCTCGCTGGGCGGCAGCGGCTGGATCTACGCCTCGACCATGCTCTGTCTGGCGTCGTATCTGACCATTGTCGTGCTGATGGTGCTCATCATCCATACGCTGCGCCGCTCGATCCGCGAAGAACGCCCGCTGGACAAACGCAACGTATGGTATCTGCGCGCCATAGGCGGTCTGGCCATCGCCACCGAACTGATCGACGATCTGGCCGCACGGGCGATGAACCTGCGGGCCGCAGAACTGCTTGCCGGCAGCGGCTATACCGTAGACACGACGTTCCATGTGTCCTATTCGACGATCATCATGGGCATACTCATCATCTTTGCCGCCGAAGTGTTCGCCATCGGGCAGAACCTGCGCGAGTAACAAACACAGACCATCTCAAACCCCAACATGCTACAATCTAAAATAAAATCCGGCGGGGGGGGGACGATATGGCCATAATCATCAACATCGACGTGATGATGGCCCGGCGCAAAATATCGCTCGGCCAGCTGGCCGAACGTGTGGACATCACGCCGGCGAATCTCTCGATCCTCAAGAACGGCAAGGCGAAAGCCATCCGCTTCTCGACGCTGGAAGCCATCTGCCGCGAACTGGAGTGCCAGCCGGGCGACATCATCGAATATCGCCCCGAGGAACCGGACTCCCGTCCGTAAACCGACGCCGCGGCCCATAGGGCTGCCGCAAACCGAAAACAATCGTTTCAAATAAATCGCTCTATGAAGAAAAAAATGATGTTGCTGCTGCTGGCGGTCTTCGCCGCAGGCAGCATGACGGCCCAACCGGGGCTGACGCCCATCCCGGCAGACAAGGAACTGCGCACGGGCAAACTGGAGAACGGCATGACCTACTACATCCGTCACAACGAGAAACCCAAGGGGCAGGCCGACTTCTACATCCTGCACGACGTGGGCGCCATTCAGGAGAACGACGACCAGCAAGGCCTGGCCCACTTCCTGGAGCACATGGCGTTCAACGGCACGAAGAACCTGCCCGACAAGATGCTGACGGAGTATCTGGAGACCGTGGGCGTGAAGTTCGGCTACAACCTCAACGCCGCGACGGGCTGGGATCAGACGACCTACCAGATCAAGGACGTGCCGACGGCCCGCGAAGGGGTGATCGACTCGGCGCTGCTGATCCTGCACGACTGGTCGCACTTCATTGCGCTGGAGGGCGACGAAATCGACGCGGAACGCGGTGTGATCTGCGAGGAGCTGCGCACGCGCGACGGTGCCTCGTGGCGCTCGATGATGACGATGCTGAAAGCGCTGGGCAAGGGTTCGAAGTATGAACACCGCAACCTGATCGGCTACCTGGACTATCTGCAAAGTTTCGACCACCAGGTGCTGCGCGACTTCTATCACCAGTGGTACCGTCCCGACTACCAGGCCGTGATCGTATCGGGCGACGTGGACGTGGATGCCGTGGAAAACAAGATCAAGAAACTGATGAGCGACATCCCGGCGCCGGCCGCCGATGCCTCGCAGAAAGAGAGCGTCGCGGTGCCCGACAACGAAGCGCCGATCGTTGCGATCCTGGCCGATCCCGAAATGCAGGATTCGAAAATACAAATTTTCATCAAGCGTCCGGCACTGCCCAAGGCGATGAACAACACGGTGCAAGCCGAAATGTTCAACGTGATCCAGGCTTACATCTCGACCATGGAAAACGACCGGCTGCAAGAAATCGCCATGCAGCCCGACGCACCGTTCATCGGTGCCGGCATGGCCACGGGCGACATCCTGGGGCTGATTCCGACGCTGGACCTCACGGCTTTCATTGCGGTGACGCAAGACGGCAAGCTGCCCGCAGGTTTCGAAGCGATCTACGGGGAGATGGAGAAAGTGCGCCGCTTCGGCTTCACGCAAAGCGAATTCGAACGCGCACAGAACGACTTGATGCGCCAGGCGGAACGCACCTATGCCAACCGCAACGACCGCACGAACAACGAATTCGTACGCACCTACCTGAACAACTTCAGCAAGAACAAACCGATGCCGGATGCCGAGACCGAATGGCAAATCGACAGCATGCTGCTGCAAGCGGTAGACCTGAACACGGTCAATGCGGTGGCCCAGCAACTGGTGACGCCGGCCAACCAGGTGATCGTGATCACGGCACCGGCCAAGGAAGGTCTGGCAACGCCCACGGAAGCCGAAATCCTGGCTATCCGCGACAAGGTGACGGAATCGGAACTGGCCGCGCACGAAGACACGTCGGTCAAGGAACCGCTGCTGCCGGAAGGGCTGAAGCTGAAAGGCTCGCCGGTGAAGAAGACGGTGGAAGACGCCGCCTACGGCACCACGGAATGGACGCTCAAGAACGGTGTGAAGATCGTTGTGAAGCCGACGACGTTCAAGGCCGACGAGGTACGCATGAACGCAACGGCCGAAGGCGGTCTGTCGGTACTCGAAGACAACGAAGTGGCCATGGCCGAATGGCTCCCGACCATCAACTCGATGTCGGGCATGGGCAAATTCTCGGCCACGGAGCTGCGCAAACAGCTTTCGGGCATCACGGCGTCGGTCAACACGGGCGTAGACAACTACACCAGCTCGATCGAGGGCAGCTGCTCGCCCAAAGACATCGAGACGATGCTCCAGCTCCTCTATCTCAACTTCACGCAGCCGCGCTTCGACGAGACCGACTACAACACGCTGATGAAGATGCTGCGCTCGCGTCTGGAGAATGTCAAGTCGGACCCCCGCTTCCTGATGCAGGAACGCTTCGCCGACGTAGTTTACGGCCACAATCCCCGCCGCCAGCTGACGACGCCCGAAACGCTCGAAACATTCCGCTTCGAAGCCTTGCCGACGATCTACCGCAAGCTCTACCCGGGAGCGAACGACTTCACGTTCGTCTTCGTGGGCAACGTCGATCTGGAGACGCTCAAGCCGCTGGTCGAGAAATACATCGGCTCGCTGCCCGTGACCAAGAAGAAGACGGTGGCCATCGATGACAACTGCGCACCGGTCAAGGGCCAGGTGGCGGAGACGTTCCGTGTGCCGATGCAACAACCCAAGGTGTCGGTACGCTACTTCTTCTCGGGCGACATGCCCTACACGTTCGAGAACAAGCTGGCCCTGTCGTTCCTGACCCAGGCGCTCGACTCGCGCTACCTGATTTCGATCCGCGAAGAGAAAGGCGGCACCTACGGCGTAAGCGTATACGGCACGAACGAATACCTGCCCAACGAGACCTACAAAATGTACATCGTCTTCGACACCAATGAAGAAATGGTCGACGAACTGCTGGAGATCGTGATGCAGGAACTCGAAAAGATCGCTGCCGAAGGCCCGCTGACGGAGGACATCGAGAAGAGCCGCGAATTCATGCTCAAGAGCTGGGCCAACAGCATGGAACAGAATCCGAGCTGGATGCAGTACGTGAAATCGAAGTACACGACGGGCGAAAACTACCTGGCCGACTACGAAAAGGCGCTGCGCGAAGTGAGCAACGCCGACGTACAAGCCATGGCACAGAAGATTCTGTCCGACGGCAATCTGGTGAAGGTTGTGATGCGTCCCGAAAAAGCAGAATAACGAACGGGCCGCTTGATTAAGCACACGTCCGCCGCTCGATAGGAGCGGCGGACGTTTTTTAATACATGCCGCGGTGTCCGTTCATTGCTAACGCCCTCCCGGCAACCTGTTCCGGCAAAAAAAAGAGGTGCTTTTCAGCACCTCTTGAAGCAAGGAGAAAGGGACCGCACAACCGGCCCGCCTTCTTATGAACTAATCGTCGTACTCGCCGGCACCATCCTTGACGGGCGGATTGTAAGACGCCGGGGGCGTATTGTGGTCGATCCAAGCCTGCGAAACCAACGAAGAAGCGGGGAATTCGAGGTCCTGCATGCGGTTGACCGTGATCTGGTACTGCGCATAATCGTTCAGACGCTGGGAATAGATGCTGTAGATACCCAACACGTTGCCCACCGAACCGTTGCGCGGCACGGGCCGCATGGCGAAACGCGAATAACCGCTCGTGCGGATCGAATAAGCACCCGGATCGGCCGAACCGGAGGCGTTCTCGTTCAACACCATGAGCACGGAACCGTAGAGGCTGACGTTCTCGCGGCTGTAGGCCCAATAATACCAAGCGCTGAAGATGGGCGATCCCGAATCGGTGACGATCCAGTTGGGGAACGGATCGCCGTTGGTGCCGAATGCGGGTGCCGTGATGTTATCGCCCCAGATGATGTTGCCGTTGGCATCGTACTCGATATTGCCGTTGGCATCGCGCTTCTCATCCTGGTAAGTGATGTTGGCATAACGGACTTTCACACCCATGAAACGGATCAGACGGCCATAATAATCTTGGTTGAGTTTATTATAGTTGGAACTGTTGACCTCGATGATATTGGGTTTGTTCTCGTCGGGCGTGGTATTGATGACCACGTTGTCGATGCTTGCCTCGACCAACTTGCAAGGAGCGCCCCGCAGCACACGGTTGAACTCGGGGTTGTTGAGGTTGCACCACAACTCGGGACTCTCGAAGTTGGAATTGGCGTAGAACTTATTGCGCAAACCCGTATTGAGGGCATTCGACGGGCCGTCGCCCAGCGAAAGCATCATACGGTAGTTGCCGAGATAGAAATCCTTCAACTTGACGTAGACCCACGAACTGTCGTTGGTCGTCAAGTCGAGCCGGTAGGTGGTGTACAACGTACCGCAGAGCTTCAACTCGATGGCGGCCGTACCGTCGTCGATGTAGAGCGACTTGTAGACGTTGCCCTGGGCGTCGCTGGAGATGACCTTGCCCTTGATATAATAGCCGGCGGCCTCCTCCCAGAATTTCATGTTGCCGGGATTGCTCGCGAAACCGGCTTCGACGGATGTTGCGGGCGCCCCCAACTTGAGGGTCTTGGTGTCCGACCAGCTGCTGTTGGAACCGGTATTCTCCAACGAACCGAAAGCCGAGACGAACCGATCTTTCACCTCCTTGATCGAAATCTGCCGAAGCCCCATCAGCTCCATGTCCTCGTCGTTCCATATTTTGGCGGGTGCAGGGGTGTCGAAATCGTTGTAACACCCCGCTGCCAGAATGCAGACCGCGGCAGCCAGAAATAATTTATAGTTTTTCATAGTACGCAATCGCTTTTCGGGATTAGAAACGGAAATAAACATTCAGATAATAAGTGGTTCCGAGCATATAGAAATATTTCGAATCGAAACGCGAGAACTTCACGCCCTCCTCCGTACGCACGCGCCGCAGACGCATCTGCTCGTAACCGCCCGTGCGGATATCCTGGTTGTTGAGCATGTTCTTCACCTCCAGGCTGAAGCCCAGCATATACTGGCGATGGATGTACCAGTTCTTGCCGACGCTGGCGCTCAACGTACAATAACCGCCGAACTTCTCCTGCGCACGCATGTCGTCGATGCCCTTGATGGCTGCCTGGATTTTGGACACATCCATGTTGGCGCCTTTGTTCGCCTCGTTTGCGATGATCTTGTTGTAATATTCCGAAGCCTGAGCGGTGCGGTAGAACGGGTTCATCGAGAGGTAGAGGTTGTCGTAGTAGTTGAAGTTCAACGCCGCGAACCAGTTGTGCGGGCCACGGTAATCGAGGCCGATGTTGAACGCCAACTGGGGCGAACTCTCGACGTGCATGCCTTTCCAATAAACCTTTTCACCAGGATTGGAAACGATCTTATCCACGTTGTCGATGGTCTGGGTGAAGTCGGGATTGGAAGTATAGGTGTAATCGCCCCAGCTTACGGCTGCGATGGCCGAAATGCCGTTCCAGACGGGCACCGAAACAGCCGCCTCGACACCATAATAACGTTTGTCGATGCCGCTCATGGCGAAGTTGGTGAACGAACGCTCCACATCGTCGTAGAACGAAATGACCTTGGTCTGGTCGTTCATGGTGGAGAAGTAACCCGACACGCGCGCCTTGACATAAGGCAAATTGAGGTTGTAGGTCA
>JAIECN010000004.1 GCA_029068505.1 Alistipes sp. | reverse complement strand
AGCTTGCCGATGTTCTCGTCGTTATTGGCCGAGATGGTGGCTACCTGCTCGATCTTGGCGAAGTCGGAACCCACCTCCTGGCTCTGCTTGCGCAGCGACTCGACCACAGCGGCCACGGCCTTGTCGATGCCGCGCTTCAGATCCATCGGATTGGCGCCGGCCGTCACGTTCTTCAAGCCCACGCCGATGATCGACTGGGCCAGTACGGTGGCCGTCGTCGTGCCGTCGCCGGCGTCGTCGTTGGTTTTGGAGGCTACCTCCTTGACCATCTGGGCGCCCATGTTGGCGAACGGGTCTTCCAGCTCGACCTCCTTGGCTACGGACACACCGTCCTTGGTTACCTGCGGTGCACCGAACTTCTTGTCGATGATGACGTTGCGGCCCTTGGGTCCGAGCGTCACCTTCACAGCGTTCGACAGCGCGTCGACACCCTCCTTGAGCAGTTCGCGCGCCTCAACGTTATATTTGATTTCCTTTGCCATAATTGTTTCAGATTAGATGATTGCCAAAATATCGTTCTGCTTCATGATCAGGTAGTCCACCCCGTCGATCTGAATCTCCTGGCCTGCATACTTGCCATAGAGCACCTGATCGCCCGCCTTGACCTCCATCTGCACCTCCTTGGTGCCGGGGCCTGCGGCGATCACTTTGCCTGCGAGGGGTTTTTCCTTGGCCGTGTCGGGGATGATGAGGCCGCCGGCCGTCTTCTCTTCCGCGGGATTCGGCAGAATCAGCACGCGATCCGATAAGGGTTTTACGTTCATAGTTTTTCCAATTGTTAAGTTATGTATGTTTCCTCGATATTCGAAATTCTGTTTTTCCGACTCTTTTCCGATCCGGCCCCCGAATCCGGTTTCCGTTCGCAACTCTCTATTCATCAATAGGTGTGCCAACCCGTTTTTGGCAGATTTCGCCGGCTTTGCGCTGACAAAGATACAGATCGACCTGCCATTTTGTCACATTCCGGAGGGCCGTTTCGATTTTTCGTCCGTTTTATTTGGCAAAAGCGAAAAAGTGTATTACATTTGCATCCCGATACGGCACGCGCCGTATAGACGGTGGATGTAGCTCAGTTGGTTAGAGCGTCGGATTGTGGTTCCGAAGGTCGAGGGTTCGAACCCCTTCTTCCACCCGAAAACGAAGAGATTCCTTTGCAGGAATCTCTTTTTTCATTTCCCAACAAACGGTCGTGCCGATGCTTGCCGCCCGACCGGGCTGCCCGCGCACCCATCACACCCCTTGCGCCCAGGAAGACCCAGGAGAGACTTGGGGAAATCCAGAGAAATTCGGGAAAACTCGGGAAAGCACGGAAAACTCGGAGAAATTCCGAGAAATTCCGAGAAATTCCGAGAAATTCGGATAGACTCAAAGTGTTTTTATTCCAGCCCCATTCTCGCCCGGGCGAAAGGCATTACCCACGCCGGGGATTCATTTTCGGCCAGCAGTTCGCGCATGCGATCCATATAAGGTTCGGCATGGCGGAAATAGCGCATCAGGCCCTCGCAGAGCGAATTTTTGCGGCATCCGTCCGCTCCCGTTTCGAACCGGTGTTTCGGGCATTCGCCACGGCAGGCGAAATAATATTTGCAGCGCAGACACTCCGCAGGCAGCGCATTGCGCTTCGCCAGCCCGAAGTCGCGGCGCTTTTGCGACCGATAGATTTCAGCAAGAGGCGTTTCGCGGATGTTGCCCAACAAATATTCGGGATACACAAAGTGGTCGCAGGAATAGACATCGCCGTTATGCTCCACGACCAGCGCGTCGCCGCACGTCTCGCCCATCGAACAGACGCCCGGAGGCACGCCGCACCATTGCGCCAGCGTGGCTTCGAACAGCTGTACATAGCATCTGCCCACGTCGCTTACCACCCATCGGTCGAAAATGTCGCACAGAAAATCGCCGTACCCCTGTGCCGTGATCGACCAGTCGGCGAGCCGGGCGCCCTCGCGGTCGGGCGGCACGATCGTCGGACGATGCCCGCCGGGGTACTCCACGACATGCTCCACGGCAGGCAGGAATTGCATGTAGCGGCTGCCGACCGTATCGCGGAAGAACCGATAGATTTCGTCGCCGCGCCCTTCGCAAAGACGGCTCGCCACGCTCAACGTGTTGTATTCCACGCCGAAGTCGCGCAACAGCCCGATCGTACGCATCACGCGCCCGAACGTCGGCGCACCGCCCCGGGTCACACGGAACGCATCATGAATATCCTCGGGGCCGTCGAGCGAAACACCCACCAGAAAATCGTTCGCAGCGAAAAATTCGCACCACGCCTCGTCGACCAGCATGCCGTTGGTCTGCAACGTGTTTTCGATCCGTTTGCCATCGGCATATTGCTGTTGCAGCGCGATCGCCCGACGATAAAAGTCGAGACCCAGCAACAACGGCTCCCCGCCATGCCAACAAAACTGCACGGTCGGCACTTCGTTGGCTTCGATGTATTGGCGGACATAGAGTTCCAGCAGCTCGTCGTTCATCACGGCCTGCCGACCGCCATACTGCGCCGCTTTATCGAGGTAATAGCAATAGCGGCAATCGAGGTTGCAGGCCGAGCCGGCCGGCTTCAACATGGTTGTAAAGGCCACGGGGCCGACCAGTTTTTCCGCATCGCGGAAAGTGAAAATATCCTTACTTTTCTTCATCGCCGGTAAAAATACGATAACGGTTCGGGATTTCAAAACGCCGCCCCGTCAAAAGCAGATGCAGCCAAGGTTGCGGCAAAAAACACTGGGCAAACATGGTTTTCGGACGCAGCCTGCGGGGCACGCATTTGCGGGCCTCCGCCGGGGAAGGCTGCGGCCCGCACGGCTCCAAGAGCCGCAGTAGGCGCAAGAGCCGATACCGGGGCCTTGTTACAGACAAAAAATTCCGGCAGCCTGTTGCAGACTGCCGGAACCGATTATCGAAGTGCGAAACTTACTTGCGATACACCTTGGTGTAGCCGTAGATAGCTTCGTCGCCCAGTTCCTCCTCGATGCGGAGCAGCTGGTTGTACTTGGCCATACGGTCCGAGCGCGACATCGAGCCGGTCTTGATCTGGCCCGAGTTAGTAGCCACGGCAATATCGGCGATCGTCGAGTCCTCGGTCTCGCCCGAGCGGTGCGACGTCACCGACGTGTAGCCCGCGCGGTGCGCCATCTCGATGGCGTCGAGCGTCTCGGTCAGCGAGCCGATCTGGTTGACCTTGATGAGGATCGAGTTGCCGCAGCCCATTTCGATGCCTTTCTTCAGGAAGTCGACGTTCGTCACGAAGAGGTCGTCGCCGACCAGCTGGCACTTGTCGCCGATGGTTGCGGTCAGCAGCTGCCAGCCCTCCCAGTCGTTCTCCGACATGCCGTCCTCGATCGAGTCGATGGGGTACTTCTCCACCAGGCCCTTGAGGTACTCGACCTGCTCCTTCGACGTACGCTTGGCGCCTTTGTCGCCCTCGAAGATCGTGTAGTCGTAGATACCGTCCTTGTAGAACTCCGACGAAGCGCAGTCCATGCCGATCATCACATCCTTGCCCGGTACATAGCCGGCTTTCTCGATGGCCTTGATGATCGAATCCAGCGCATCCTCCGTGCCGTTCAGCGCGGGAGCGAAACCGCCTTCGTCGCCCACGGCCGTCGAGAGACCGCGGTCATGCAGCACCTTCTTGAGGTTGTGGAACACCTCGGCGCCCATGCGCAGACCCTCGCGGAGCGAAGGAGCGCCCACGGGACGGATCATGAACTCCTGGAACGCGATGGGCGCGTCGGAGTGCGAGCCGCCGTTGATGATGTTCATCATCGGCACGGGCAGCGTCTTGGCATTCGAGCCGCCGATGTAGCGGTAGAGCGGCATGCCGAAGTAGTCGGCGGCAGCGCGGGCCACGGCCAGCGATACGCCCAGAATGGCGTTGGCGCCCAGCTTCGACTTGGTCTTCGTGCCGTCCAGCGCGATCATCGCCTTGTCGATGCCCACCTGGTCGGATACGTTCATGCCGATGATGGCCGGAGCGATCACCTCGTTGACGTTCTTCACAGCGTTGAGCACGCCCTTGCCCAGGTAACGGCTCTTGTCGCCGTCACGCAGCTCCAGGGCCTCGTTCTCGCCCGTCGATGCGCCGCTCGGCACGGCAGCACGACCGAAAGCGCCCGATACGGTGCGCACCTCGACCTCGACGGTCGGATTTCCTCGCGAATCGAGGATTTCTCTTGCATGAATCTCTACAATCTGCATAGTCGTAATGAATTTATTTGGTTTGAATCTTCGCTGATTTCCGTTTTCATGGGGCCGCAGCATGCTCCGCAAGCCCCAGCGTCCGCCCGACAAAGATTGCGGCCCGCACAACTCCGAATGCACCGTCGCCATGCTTCGTCCCTTTGCGGCGCGAAGTTACAAAATAATTGCGAATTGCGGATGTCCGCTGTTATTTTTTTCACGCATCGGCTGCAAACTACCCTGCCATCCGGTCGCCGCCCCCGCTTCGCAAAACCGACCGGTACAGCTTTTTCAGCCGCCAACACACATGATTGAAAATCAACAATATACAAACCAATATTGGATTTTGTCCGCAAAAAATTTGGGGGGGGGATTTTTTACCTATATTTGCCACACGAACAACCCAAAAATCCCTTAAATCATGCGAAAAGCATTACTTGTCGTGACCGCCATCCTGTTGGCGAACGCCGTTTCGGCACAAAGTTTCAAAAAGAACATCCTGGGGGTCCGCGCCGGTCTCAACCTGTCGAACTATTCGATTTCGGCCGAGGGGGTATCCATCAGCTCCAAATCCCGGGCTGCGTTCCACATCGCCGTTTCCGACCAGATCCTGCTCTCCGGCAAACTGCCTTTCTACCTCGAAACCGGTCTCGCCTTTTCGAGCCGCGGCGGCAAAATCGAGGGCGTGAGTTTCCGTCCTTCCTATCTGCAAATTCCCGCGTTGGTAAACTACCACTTCAACATCAAAGACGTGGTTACAATCCAGCCCTTCGCAGGCCTTTACTACGGCATCGGCATCGGCGGCAAGGCGAAATTCGAAGATGCAAAGTTCGACATCTTCGGCAGCGACGGAGAACTGAAACGCTCTGACCTGGGCGTGCGTCTGGGTGCGGGCGTCGTCTGGAAGCGCATCTACTTCGGACTGGGCTACGACATCGGCTGCCTGAATCTTTTAAAGGAGAGCGACGGCGAGGGCACGCTGCGCAACAGCAGCTTCTCCATCAGCGTAGGCTACAACTTCTAAATCCCGACCGACAACAAAAGAGGGACGTTCCATTGTAAGGAACGTCCCTCTCGTTTTGCCCGGATTTCCGGTCAATCCCGCATCAGCACCGACGAGTCGCCGTAGCTCAGAAAACGGAAATCGTGCGAAAGGGCGTAGTCGTAGATGCGCCGCCAATCGTCGCCCACGTAGGCCGCGACCAGCAGCAGCAGCGTCGACGACGGCTGGTGGAAGTTGGTGACTATGTTGCTCACGATGCGGAATTCGTAGCCCAGGGGTGTAATCATGATCTGCGTCGCCGCCTTCAGCCGGTCGAGTCCGTGCGCATCCATGTAGCCCAGCAGCTCGGTCAGCGCATCGCGGCCCGAAAATTCGTGCGGAATGTCGTACAGTTCCCACTGCCCGATCACGCGCTCCGCGTCGGGCGTTCCCGAAGTGCGGATGCGCCACGCCAGGGCCGCCAGCGATTCGAGCGTCCGCACCGACGTCGTCCCCACAGCCGTGACATGCCCCCATTTTTCGAGCAGCCGCGCCACCGTCGAGCGCCGCACCTCGAAGTGCTCGGTGTGCATCGGATGGCGCGCAGCATCCGCCTCCTTGACCGGCAGAAACGTACCCGCCCCCACATGCAGCGTGACCTCCTCGAACCCGAAGCCGCGCGTCTTCATCGCTTCGATGAGTTCCGGCGTGAAGTGCAGCCCGGCCGTCGGCGCCGCCACCGAACCCTCGAACTTGGAATAGACCGTCTGATAGCGCGTGTTGTCGATCTCCTGGCTCTCGCGATTGAGATAGGGCGGAATCGGTATGCGGCCCAAGCATTCGAGCAGCCGCCCGAACGTCAGCGGCGCCGACCACTCGAAACGCACGATGCGCTCGCGGCCGGATTCGCCGACCAGAAAAGCCCGCAGATGCTCGGGCCGCCCGTCGTACTCGAAATCGATCTGCACGGGGCCCTCTTTCCATTTTTTCACGTTGCCCACGATGCACGACCACTCGCAGCTGCCCGTCACGGCGAACGCCCGTTCGTAGTCGGCCGGAGCGTGGGGTTCGAGGCAGAACACCTCGATGCGGGCGCCCGAGGGCTTGTGCATGATGATCCGCGCACGGATCACCTTGGTGTTGTTGAACACCAGCAGTTCTCCGGCAGGCAGCACGTCGCCGATGTCGGCGAAACGGCGCTCCCCGATCTGGCCGGCGTGCCACACCAGCAGTTTCGATGCGCTCCGCTCGGCAAGCGGGAATTTCGCTATCCGGTCGTCCGGCAGGTTGTAGCGATAGTCGTCTATGGCTATGTGTCGTTCCATATTTTGTTCCCAATAGTGCCGCAAAGTTACTATTTTTCGTATCTTTGCAACGCATTAAAAAGGTTCGAATCGATGAAAACCGACTTTTTGGTCATCGGCTCCGGCGCCGCAGGTCTCTCGTTCGCGCTCAAAGCCGCCGCCTACGGACACGTCGCCGTCGTGACCAAGGGCGAAATCAGGGAGTGCAACACCAACTATGCCCAGGGCGGCATCTGCTCGGTGACCTACGCCCCCGACACGTTCGAGAAACACATCGAAGACACGCTGGTCTGCGGCGCAGGGAAATGCCGCCGCGAGGCTGTCGAACTGGTCGTGCGGAGCGCTCCGGAGCTGATCCGCGACCTGATCGCCTGGGGCACGCGCTTCGACAAGACGCCCGACGGCCGGTTCGAACTCAACCGCGAGGGCGGCCACTCCGAACACCGCATCCTCCACCACGAAGACCTCACGGGCGCCGAAATCGAACGGGCGCTCATCGAGTCGGTGCGCAGACACCCGAACATCACGGTGCTGGAACACCGCTTCGCCGTCGACCTGCTGACGCAGCACCACTTAGGCGAGTTCGTCACGCGCCACACCCGCGGCCTGGCCTGCTTCGGCGCCTACGTGCTCAACGAGCAGACCAACGAGATCGAAACCATGCTGGCGAAGTTCACCGTCGTGGCGACGGGCGGCTGCGGCAACATCTACTCCACGACCTCGAACCCCGTCGTGGCGACGGGCGACGGCATCGCCATGTGCCACCGGGCCAAGGCGCTGACCGA
Source organism: Alistipes sp. (assembly GCA_029068505.1). Taxonomy (GTDB): domain Bacteria; phylum Bacteroidota; class Bacteroidia; order Bacteroidales; family Rikenellaceae; genus Alistipes. The sequence goes on along the minus strand of JAIECN010000004.1, from coordinate 34,875 downwards.
GAACATGGAGTTCATCCAGTTCCACCCCACGACGCTCTACAACCCGGGCGAGAAGCCCAACTTCCTCATCACCGAGGCCATGCGCGGCTTCGGCGCCATCCTGCGCCTGCAATCGGGCGAGGAATTCATGGACAAGTACCACCCCATGAAGTCGCTCGCACCCCGCGACGTGGTGGCCCGGGCCATCTACAGCGAAATGACCCGCCGGGGCGAAGATTTCGTCTACCTCGACGTCACGCACAAAGACCCCGCCGCCGTGCGGAGCCACTTCCCCAACATCTACGAGAAGTGCAAGTCCATCGGCATCGACATCACCTCCGACCTGATCCCCGTGACCCCCGCGGCGCACTATTGCTGCGGCGGCGTGAAGGTCGACACCGACGGACAGACCTCCGTCCGACGTCTCTATGCCCTGGGCGAGACCTCCTGCACGGGGCTGCACGGCGCCAACCGCCTGGCTTCGAATTCGCTCATCGAAGCGGTGGTCTACGCCGACCGGGCCGCCCGCCATGCCGCGGCGCAGCTCGGCAAGGTGGAGTTCCAGGAAGGCATTCCCGACTGGGATTTCGAGGGCACGCAGCACACCGAGGAGATGCTCATGATCATCCAGTCGAAACGCGAGATGCAGACCATCATGTCCAACTACGTCGGCATTGTGCGTTCGAACCTCTCGCTCAAACGCGCCATGCGCCGCCTCTCGACCCTCTACGAAGAGACCGAAGAACTCTACGGCAAAACCAAGCCCAACCGCGAGTTGTGCGAATTGCGCAACATGATCGCCGTGGCCTACTTAGTCATCAAGCAGGGCCGCGAAATCAAGGAGTCGGTGGGCTGCCACTATAACATGGACTATATTTAATATGGCTTTACACGACGAAATACTCCGCCGCCGCACCTTTGCGGTGATCGCCCACCCCGACGCGGGTAAAACGACCCTTACCGAAAAGCTGCTCCTCTTCGGCGGCGCCATCCACGTGGCCGGCGCCGTGAAGAGCAACAAGATCAAGAAAGGCGCCACCTCCGACTTCATGGAGATCGAGCGGCAGCGCGGCATCTCGGTCGCCACGGCCGTCATGGGCTTCGAATACGCCGGCTGCAAGATCAACATCCTCGACACGCCCGGCCACGAAGACTTCGCCGAGGACACCTACCGCACCCTCACGGCCGTCGATTCGGTCATCATCGTCATCGACGGCGCCAAGGGCGTCGAGGCGCAGACGCGCAAGCTCATGGAGGTGTGCCGCATGCGCAAAACGCCCGTCATCGTCTTCATCAACAAGCTCGACCGTCCCTCCAAGGAGCCGTTCGACCTCCTGGACGAGGTGGAGCGCGAACTGCGCATCCGCGTGCGGCCCCTGGCGTTCCCCATATCCAACGGCCCCTCGTTCAAGGGGGTCTACAACCTCTACGAGAAGAAGCTCTCGCTCTTCACTTCCGACGAAAAGCAGACGGCCGACGCCTCGACCGTGGAGATTTCCGACCTCGCAGCGCCCGAACTCGCCGAACACATCGGCGGGCAGTTCGCCGAGCAGCTGCGGCAGGACGTCGAACTGGTCGAGGGCGTCTACGACCCCTTCGACCGCGACGCCTACCTGCGGGGCGAGCTGGCGCCCGTCTTCTTCGGGTCGGCGGTCAACAACTTCGGCGTGCGCGAGCTGCTCGAATGCTTCGTGCGCATCGCCCCCTCGCCGCGCCCGGCGCCGACCGAAACCCGCACCGTCGAGCCGCAGGAGGGAAAAATGACGGGGTTCGTTTTCAAGATACACGCCAACATGGACCCCAACCACCGCGACCGCATCGCTTTTCTGAAGATATGTTCCGGCACGTTCGAGCGCAACAAAAACTACCTCCACGTGCGCAGCGGCAAGCAGATGAAATTCTCGTCGCCCACGGCGTTCATGGCCGAGAAGAAATCGGTCATCGACACCGCTTTCCCGGGCGACATCGTGGGCCTGCACGACACGGGCAACTTCAAGATCGGCGACACCTTCACCGAGGGCGAGGCACTCAAGTTTACCGGCATCCCGTCGTTCGCCCCCGAGCAGTTCCGCTACATCGAGAACGCCGATCCGATGAAGTTCAAGCAGCTGGCCAAGGGCATCGACCAGCTCATGGACGAGGGCGTGGCGCAACTCTTTACCAGCTCCCTCAACGGCCGCAAGATCATCGGCACCGTCGGGGCGCTCCAGTTCGAAGTGATCCAATACCGACTGGAGCACGAATACAACGCCTCGTGCCGCTGGGAGCCGATTTCGATCTACAAAGCCTGCTGGATCGAGAGCGACAACGCCGCGCAGCTCGCCGATTTCAAGAAACGCAAGCACACCAACATGGCCGTCGACAAGCACGGCCGCGACGTCTTCCTGGCCGACACGAGCTACGCCCTGGCCCTCGCGCAAGAGAACTTCAAGGATATCCGGTTCTCGTTCGCCAGCGAGTTCTGATCAGGCGAAACGCATCATGAAAGAAAAAATCGTCTCCTTTTGCTGGCAGCACCTGCTGTTGCTTTTGTCGCTGTTCATCATGACCGTAGGCGTCGCCGTCTGCGTGCGTTCGATGCTCGGTTCGAGCGTCATCAGCGTGCTGCCCTACGTCTTCGCAAGTGCGGGCGGGCGCGGTCTGGCGCCCGCGCTGACCATCGGGCAATACACCTACATCATGAATTTCGTGCTCGTCCTCGGCCAGATCCTGGTGCTGCGGCGCCGCTTCGAGTGGGTGCAGCTGTTCCAGCTGGTCATCGGATTCCTCTTCGGCATGCTCATCGACGTGAACATGCAGCTCACCTCGTGGCTCGCGCCCGTCGGACTCGGACAACAGGCGCTGGCCCAGGCGGCCGGCTGCACCCTGCTCGGCATCGGCATCGCGCTCGAAGTGCGCTGCGGCAGCGTGACCATGCCCGGCGAGGGATTTCCCGTCGCCGTCAGCCGCACGACGGGCATCGACTTCCCCAAGGTGAAAATCGCCGTCGACATCCTGCTCGTGGCCCTCGGCATAGCCGCCTGCTATGGTTTCTTCGGGGCATGGCAGTGGCACATCGTAGGCATCGGCACGCTCTTCGCCATGTTCTACGTAGGTGTCGTGGTGCGTCTGGCCGGCAGACACCTCGGGTGGTTCGACCGCCTGCTGGCCTACCGTCCGGGCTTCCGGCGCTACATCTACGGCCTGGCCCGCTTCATCTACAGCCGCAAACCGGCAGAATAAAACAAGACCCGGAGCATCTCCTCCGGGTCTTGCATTGACCGATGCCGGTTTCCCCGACTGACGGCTACCACAGCTTCTCGGGGTATTCGCCGGCCGCAACCAGCTCGCGAATCTTGTCGACCACGCCCTGCCGGTCTTCGGCATAGGTCACGCCGAACCACTTGGCCGTAGTGTCGAGCACCTCGACCGTAGCCTTTCCGCCGACGATCAGTTCATTGACCACGTAAGGAATGTAGAACTCGCACTTGGGTTTGTCGATGTTTTCGGCCAGGAATGCCTTGAAAGCCTCCTCCGAGTAGTCGAAGTAGTCGGGCGTGAAGCCCCACATGTTCATCGACACGGGCGTCGTGTCGTCGGTGGTCGCGGGGCGGCCGTCGTCGCCCGTGAAAGTGATCTTGCCGTCGATGCGCGCGATGTCGGTGCGCTCCACCACATCGGTCAGGAAGCCCCGGGCATCGGTATGGCAGATGCCGCGCGACACCGTGCCGCTCTCCGAGAGGGTGTTGCCCACACGGTAGCCCACCATGCAATAGCGGTTTTCTCCCTCGGCCTTCGAGAGCCACTCGGCCAGTACGCGGAAGCCGTCGCGGCCGTAGAAGTCGTCGGCATTGATGACGGCGAACGGCTCGCGGATCGCCTCCTTGCCCATCAGCACGGCGTGATTCGTGCCCCACGGCTTGGTGCGGCCCTCCGGACACACGAAACCCTCGGGCAGCGCGTCGACCGACTGGAAAACCACCTCTACAGGGACGTGATTTTCATACTTCGAGAGCACCTTTTCGCGGAAATCCTGCTCGAAATCCTTGCGGATGACGAACACCACTTTGCCGAAGCCGCTGCGCACGGCATCGAAAATCGAATAATCCATGATGGTCTCGCCGTTGGGGCCAAGACCGTCCAGCTGCTTGAGACCGCCGTAGCGCGAACCCATACCGGCGGCAAGAACAAAAAGCGTAGGTTTCATAATATCGAACATTCAATACAAGTCAAAAAAAGCGCGGCGATGGCCGCCGACACGAACAATTAAACAAATATACGATATTTTTCGTTCCGCCGGCCTCGGCGCAGCACAAAAAACACAGAAACCGACGCATCTTTTTTATTTTGAAATGTGCCGTCGTTTGACTACTTTTGCGAGCGTAAAACCCCCACTCCATGTCTCGTAAAATCGCGGCGGTCATCGGTTCGGTGCTTCTTCTCTCGGGAGGATGGCTCTCCTTGTCGGGCCTCACGCTTCCTTTCGCGCTGGTGCCGCTGCTGTGGCTCGCATCGACCTACGATGCCTCGCGCCGCTCCTGGCGGCGGGTTTTCGGGTGGGCGGCGCTGACTTTCGCACTCTGGAACGCGGCCACCGTCTGGTGGATATGGAACGCCACGCCCGTAGGCCCCATAGCGGCCACGCTGGCTTCGACGACGCTGAACATGATCGCGTTCATGCTCTACCATAGCGTTTCGAAGAAAGCCCCCAAGGCTCTGGCCTACACCGTGCTGGTCGCAGCATGGATCGCCACCGAATATTGGTACACCGTGGGTGAATTTTCGTGGCCCTGGCTCATCCTCGGCAACGGATTCTCGCACGACGTGTGGGCCGTTCAGTGGTACGAATACACGGGCGTCTTCGGCGGTTCGCTGTGGGTGCTGCTGTGCAATATTCTCTTCTTCGAAGCGTGGCAGCATCGCCGCAACATCCGACGCTGGGCCGCCGCCGGAGCCATGCTGCTGGTTCCGATGGCTCTCTCGCTCGTCATGTGGCTGACCTGGGAAACCCCCGACCAAGGCACGGCACGCGTGACGATCATCCAGCCCAACGTCGACTGCTACGACAAGTTCCACTCCGACGCCGCACGGCAGGAGCGCAACATCGTCGATCTGCTGGCGCAGGTTCCGGCCGACGCGCAGTTCATCCTACTGCCCGAAACGGCGCTGCCCGGCTATTATTGGGAGCCGAAGGTCGAGGGCGCCTTCCTCGACGAATTGCTCGACACCCTGCGCCGCCGCGCCCCCGGCGCCCTGCTCGTCACGGGCGCCAACACCCTGCGCCGCTATCCGTCCGGCATGCAGAGCCGCACGGCCCGCTTCGACCCCTACGGAACAGGTTATTACGACATCTTCAATTCAGCCCTGGGCCTCGACACCGCAGGGCGCCGCCAGCTCCACCACAAGGGGCGCCTGGTCATCGGCGTGGAGAAGACCCCGATGCCGTGGCTCTTCGAATGGCTCGAATTCCTGGTCATCGACCTGGGCGGCACGCTGGGGCAGATCGGCGTGGGCGAACACGGCACAGCATTCACGCATGCCGGCATCACGACCGGCCCGGCGATCTGCTACGAAGGTCTCTACGGCGACTTCTACGGCGGCTTCGTCCGCCGCGGCGCCCGATTCATGGCCATCGTCTCCAACGACGGCTGGTGGGGCGACACGCCGGGCTACCGCCATCTGTTCTCCCTCTCGCGCCTGCGGGCCATCGAGCACCGCCGCGCCGTCGCTCGCTCGGCCAACACGGGGCGTTCGGGCTTCATCTCGGCCCGCGGCGATGTGGGCGCCACCCTCGGCTGGGAGGAGCGCGGCATCCTCACGGCCGACGTCCCGCTCGACTCGCAACAGACTTTCTACACCCGCTACGGCGACTGGCTGGGCCGCATGGCCGAATACATCCTGCTGCTCTCGGTGCTCTACTACATAGCCTATCGGGTCAAAAAGCGAAACCACCTCGTAGAATAATATCGTCCCCCATGAACTACACCCAAACCCTCGAATTCCTCTTCCAGGCCCTGCCCGCCTACGAAACCAAAGGCGCCACGGCCTACAAGCCGGGATTGGAGCGTATCGCCGCGTTCTGCCGCCACATGGGCAACCCGCAGCGCAACTTCTTCACGATCCACGTGGCCGGCACCAACGGCAAAGGCTCCGTGTCGCACATCATCGCCTCGGTACTCCAGCAGGCGGGCTACCGCACGGGGCTTTTCACGTCGCCGCATCTGACCGACTTCCGCGAACGCATCCGCGTCGACGGCGAAATGATCCCCAAGCAGAAAGTGGTGAACTTCGTGGACAAGCATCACGACAAGATGGTGGAACTCGACCTCTCGTTCTTCGAAATGACGGCAGCGCTGGCGTTCGAATATTTCGCCCAGAGCGACGTGGAGGTCGCCGTCATCGAGACCGGGCTGGGCGGGCGGCTCGACGCCACGAACATCATCATGCCCATCGTGAGCGTCATTACCAACATCGGCCTGGATCATACCGACCTGCTGGGCGACACGTTGCAGAAAATCGCCGCCGAGAAAGCGGGTATCGTCAAGAAAAGCATCCCCGTAATCATCGGCGAGGGCGACGCGCGCTACAATCCGGTGATCGAGCAGGCCGCCGCGGCCAACAAGTCCAAAACGCTCTATGCCGAAGAGATCTTCGCCTGCGAGGAGCAGCATCCCGAGGAGAACGGGCAGCTGTTCCGCCTGCGCCGGCTGCGCGACAGCCGATCCTACGACCTCCGTCTCGACCTGGCGGGCAGCTACCAGCGCCGCAACATCGTGACGGCCGCCGCGACGATCGACTTCCTGCACGAAGAGACGCCCCTCACCATCTCGCGCCGCGCCTTCGTGGAGGGCGTGCGCCACGCGGCGGCCAACACTTCGCTGTGCGGCCGCTGGCAGCGGATCGCCGAAGCGCCGCTCACCGTCTGCGACACGGGCCACAACGCCCACGGCATCGCCTGCGTGGCCGAACAGCTCAAGGCCACGCCGCACAAAAAGCTCTACTGCGTGATAGGATTCGTGCGTGACAAGGATCTGGCCCACACCCTGCCGCTCTTGCCCCGCGATGCGCACTACATCTTCACGGCGGCGCAGAGCCACCGCTCCCTGCCGGCCGCCGAACTGGCGGCGAAAGCGGCAATTTATGGGCTGAAGGGCGAGACGGCGGAGACTGTGGCGGAAGCGCTGGCCCGGGCACGCGAACTGGCCGACCCCGAAGACATGATCTTCATCGGAGGCAGCACCTATGTAGTGGCGGAGATATTGTAAACCGGTTTCGAAACGCCAACGGCACTCAAAAACCGGTCGGCGTCCTAACTCGGCATATATGAAACGAGGAGCCTTTCGAAAGGCTCCTCTTCGATTTCACGCCTCGCCCATCTTGGGGCCGGCGTCGGACGATTGCGGGGGTGTGGGAATTTCGATCTTGCCCACGTTGCTCTCGTAGCGCACGATGTTCTCCTGCAAGGAGCGGAGCAGCCGCTTGGCATGCTCGGGTGTAAGGATGATGCGGCTTTTCACGCGTGCTTTCTGCACGCCCGGCAGGACGGCCGCGAAGTCGATGATGAACTCCGACGAAGAATGCGATATGATCGCCAAGTTCGAATAGTGGCCTTGCGCCGTCTGCTCGTCCAGCTCCACATCGAGTCCGAATTGTTTCGTTTCTGCCATATGTTCCTGAAAATTAAAGAAGACGACCTCTGCTCCGGCACCATGCAGCACGTTCCCGCGCCCGGCCGACCGATCATCTTTGTTGTTGCAAATTTATCTTTTTTCGAATTCGGTGATGCGTGCCCGGAACCGAAGTTTTCGATATTTTATCAACATATCCGACCTCAAAGGCAATCGGCGTGCCTTTTTTCGTCGGGCGCGGTGCGGATGCCGCGCCTTTTCCATATCTTCAACTTCGTTCAAGATGCTCCGTCTCGGCATAATCAAACCTTCGGTTTGGTTTTGTATTGACTTATTCGTATCTTTAACTTTGTTTTAGATACTTCCGCCTCAATAAAATCCAAACTTTGTTTGGTTTTGTATTCGGCTTATTCGTATCTTTGTGCAGGATAACCGCCGTCCCGGCGCAGCCGAATCCGTTCGCTTCGCCCGCAGTACGGCTATCCCCGCACACCCAACCGGAACCATGTCATTCGAAACCCTGGAAGTCCTCTTTCGCGGCATCTGCGTAGGCATCGCCGCATCGATCACCGTCGGCCCCGTGGCCGTGCTCTGCATCCAGCGCACGCTCTCCAAGAACCGGCGTTCGGGCATCGTCTCGGGCATCGGCGTGGCCTGTGCCGACACGTTCATGGCCATGGCGGCGTTCTTCTTCTATTCGATGCTCCAGAGCCAGATCGAGCAGTACAACACCTTGCTGCGCATCGTGGGCGGATTGTTGGTAATCGTCGTCGGGGTCTATATCTTTTCGCAGAACCCCGTGCCGCAGATCCGCCGCAACCGCGCCGGCAAAAGTTCGCTGTGGCAGGATTTCGCTTCGATCTTCGGGCTGACGATCGCCAACTTCATCATGGTAATCCCCTATATCCTGGCGTTCTTCGCCGTGTTCAACATCTCGTCGGGCGACGTCACGGGCACAGGCTTCGGCGGTTTCGTGCGGGCGCTTTTCGTCATCGCCGGATTCTTCGGCGGCGCCGCAGCCTGGTGGACGCTCCTGGCGTTCGTCATCAACCTTTTCCGCCGGCGCTTCCGCCCGCGCCACATGCTCACGATCAACCACGTCGCGGGCGTCGTCATCGGTTTGTTAGGCATTTACACCATATTATCCACTTTTTTTGACATCCTCCCCAATGTCGGACACTGACCACAAGATCATAATCGCCGTCGACGGCTTCTCGTCGTGCGGCAAGAGCACTTTCGCCAAAGCCATCGCCGCGCGCCTGGGCTACATCTTCATCGACACGGGCGCCATGTACCGCGCCGTGACGCTCTACGCCCAGGAACACGGCGCCATCCGCTCGGGCATCGTCGACGAGGAGGCCGTCTGCCGCCTGCTCGACCAGATCGCCATCACCTTCCGGTTCAACCCCTCGCGCGGGGCGAGCGACATCTATGTCAACGGCGATCTGGTCGAGGGCAAGATCCGCACCATCGAGGTGAGCAATTGCGTGAGTCAGGTTTCGGCTATCCCCGCCGTGCGGCAGAAGTTGGTGGCCATGCAGCAGGAGATGGGGCGCCGCCGCGGCGTAGTGATGGACGGCCGCGACATCGGCACGGTGGTCTTCCCCGATGCCGAGTTGAAGCTCTTCATGACGGCCGACCCCGCCGTGCGTGCCCGCCGCCGCTACGACGAGCTGACCGCCAAGGGACAGCAGGTCTCCCTCGAAGAGATCGAGCGCAACGTGCGCGAACGCGACAAGGCCGACATGAGCCGAGCCATATCGCCGCTGCGGCAAGCCGAAGATGCCATCGTGCTGGACAACAGCCGCATGACCGTCGACGAGCAGATGGAGTGGTTCATGAAAACGTTCAGCGACATAACAAAATAACACAAACCGCCTGATAATCCGCCCCCGACCGGCGACCGGGCAATCGGACAATCGGGATTCGGGTCTTCAAGCCATCGGGATCGGATACCCGACCTATTTTATAATCTTTTTTTCGTGGTTATCGAGATCGACCATAAATCGGGATTCTGCTTCGGCGTCGTGCGGGCTATCGGCGAGGCCGAGGCGGCGTTGGCCGAGGGAGGCACGGTCTTCTCGCTGGGCGATATCGTCCACAACCGGCTCGAAGTGCAGCGGCTCGAAAACCTGGGGTTGCAGACGCTGACCCGGGCCGACATGGCCCGTGCCGCAGGGTGCCGCATGCTCATCCGCGCCCACGGCGAGCCGCCGACCGTCTACGCCGAGGCCCGGCGTCTGGACATCGGCATCATCGACGCTACTTGTCCGGTGGTCGCCCGGTTGCAGGCCCGCGTGGTGCAGGCCCACGAGCAGATGCGCCCCGTCGGCGGGCAGGTCGTCATCCTCGGCAAACGGGGCCACGCCGAAGTAGTGGGCCTTACGGGGCAGGTCGACGACCCCACGATCGTCATCGAGAACGAAGACGACCTGGCGCAGATCGACTTCGCCCGCCCGATCCACTTCCTCTCCCAGACCACGCAGAGCATCGCGCTTTTCGAGCGGCTGGGCGCCGAGATGCGCCGCCGGGCCGCCGATCCGGACGCCGTGCGCATCGACGACACGATCTGCCGCCAGGTCTCGGGCCGCGAGCAGCATCTGACCGAATTCGCCTCGCGCTTCGACGTCGTGATCTTCGTCTGCGGCCGCAAGTCGTCCAACGGCAAGGTGCTCTCCGAAGTGTGCCGGCGCGCCAATCCCCGCACCTACACCGTCGAGGAGGCGGCCGAGTTGCGTCCCGAGTGGTTCGAGGGCGTCCGCTCGGCAGGCATCTGCGGCGCCACGTCGACCCCCGGACGGCTGATGGAGGAGGTAGCCGAAAAAATCAAGAAGATAAATATAAAAATCCCATAACCTCTGCAAACTCTTTTTCCCATGTATTTCCTGCGTGCTTTCAAATATTTCGTCGCCATGTGCCTGCTCTGCGTGGCGATCATGGCTCTGATGCTCCTCTCGGGCACTTCGGCCCTCTCGCTGGAAGAGACGATCTACGTCATGTTCCACACGGACCGTTACTTGACCCTGCTCATCGCCATCGTCGTGCTCGCCGCCTTGTATCCGCGCTTCGGATTCGTCTCGCGCCAAGTCGAGGGCGACCTGGAGCGGCACCGCCAGCAGCTCGTCAATGCGTTCAAGTCGGCAGGGTTTTCGCTGTCCGACGAATCGGACGGCAAACTGACGTTCCGCGCCGACACGCTCCTGCACCGTGCGACGCTTCTGTTCGAAGACCGGATCGAAGTGTCGCAATACGGCCAATGGATCGTGCTGGAGGGGATACGCCGCGGCGTCGCCCGGGTCGGTTACCGGCTCGATTCCTATATACAAACGGCAGAACGCAATGAATAGAAAATACCTTCTCTCCGCCGCCGGAGCCATCGGCGCCGCCTTGGTGCTGACGTTCGCAGGACACGACGACTTCGGCTTGGGCCGCAACATGGAGATCGCGGTCAACATGATGCGCGAACTTTCGCTCGGATACGTCGATCCTGTCGATCCGGACAAGCTCATGACCGGAGCCGCCCAAGGCATGGTGCGCAGCCTCGATCCCTATACGGAGTTCATCCCGGCCGACGAAATGTCGACTTTCGAGATACTCACCACCGGGAAATACGGCGGCGTGGGTTCGCTCATCCGCCAGAAGGGCGACCGCGTGATCTTCGCCCAGCCCTACAAGGGTTCGCCCGCCGACCGCGCCGGGCTGAAGATCGGCGACAAAATCATGGCCATCGACGGCAAGGACGCCCGCGGCTTCACGACCGACCAGGTGTCGGCCCTGCTCAAGGGCGATCCGGGCACCCAGGTGAAAGTCACCGTCGAGCACCTCGACGGCACACAGCAGACCGTGACGCTGACCCGCGAGCGCATCGCCATCCCGAGCATCCCCTACGCCGGCTGGGCAGCCGAGGGCATCGGTTACATCCGCCACAGCGACTTCACGGAAGGTTCCTACGAAGAGATGCGCGCCGCCATCGAACGGCTCCGCAGCGAGGGCCGGCTCCAGGGGCTGATCCTCGACTACCGCTCCAATTCGGGCGGCATCCTCCAGGAGGCCGTCAAGATTCTCTCGATGTTCCTGCCCAAAGGCACCGAGGTCGTGACCACCAAGGGGCGCACCGCCGAGTCGGCGCAGGTCTACCGCACGGCTTCGGAGCCGGCATTCCCCGACCTGCCGCTGGTCGTGCTGGTCAACGGCAACTCGGCCTCGGCCGCCGAAATCGTGGCCGGCGCGCTGCAAGACCTCGACCGCGCGGTGCTCGTCGGGCAGCGCACCTTCGGCAAGGGGCTGGTGCAGAGCACCCGCCCGCTGGGTTACAACGCCATGCTGAAGCTCACGACGGCCAAATACCACATCCCCTCGGGCCGCTGCATCCAGGCCATCGATTACTCGCACTCGCAGCAGGGCGCCGTGAACGCCGTCCCCGACTCGCTGATCTCGGAGTTCTCGACCCGCGCCGGGCGCAAGGTCTACGACGGCGGCGGCGTGATGCCCGACCTGCGCACCGAGCCGGAGTACATCAGCCGCTTTGCGGCGACGCTCTATGCGCTGGGCTTCATCGAGGATTTCGCCGACGACTACATGCGCCGCAACCCCGGGAAGCCGGACGACCTGGTGTCGTTCACCATTACCGATGCCGACTACGACGACTTCCGCACCTTCATGCAGGACAAAGAGGTGCCCTACGAGTCGGATTCGCGCCGGGCGCTCAAACAACTGCGCGACGCGGCCAAGGCGGATCGCTTCGATGCCATCGGCGAGCAGATCGAAGCCCTCGAAAAGAACCTGCGCGACGACACGCAGGCCAATCTGGAGACCTACCGCAAGGAGATCGTCCGCTCGATCGACAACGACATCGTGCTGCGCCACGGCTACACCGAAGCGGTGCTCGCCCACTCGCTGCCCGACGACCGCGACGTGCAGCAGGCCATCGAGCTGCTGCGCGACCCGCAGGAATATGCGCGCATCCTGACCGAGCAGGACACGCCGCGCAAGTAAACCGCCGCCCGCCATGAAATTCCGTCGCATCTTCTCGTTCCGCAACCGCATGATGGTGATCGTCGTCGGCGTGCTTCTGGGTGCGCTGTCGCTGCTCTACACCAACAACATGGCCCAGCGGCTCAAGCAGAAGGAGCAGCACGACGTGGCGCTCTGGGCGCATGCCATGGAACGCGTCAACCGCAATGCGACGGGCAACGCCATGGCCGACCCGCTGATCGCCGACATCGTGTCGAACAGCAACAACATCCCGTTCATCATCACCAACGAGAACCTGGAGGTCATCAACTCCCACCTCATTCCCGACCGCGTGATCGACCACCCCGACCTGCTGCGCCGCCAGATCGAACGCTTCACCGAGGAGAACACCCCGCTGCCCGTGCGGTTCTGGTGGACCGACGACCACTACCACATCATCTTCTACGGCAAGTCGAAGCTGCTCAAGTCGCTCTACTGGTTCCCCTATGTGCAGTTGCTGGTCGTCACGCTCTTCATCCTCTTGGGATTCATCGCCTTCCGCTCGACCAAGCAAGACGAGCAGAACCGCGTATGGATCGGTCTGGCCAAGGAGACGGCCCACCAGCTGGGCACGCCCACCTCGTCGCTGCTGGGCTGGATCGAGTATCTGCGTTCGCAACCCGTAGATCCGACGGCCGTCGAGGAGATGAACAAGGATCTGACGCACCTGATGAAGATCGTCGACCGCTTCTCGAAGATCGGCTCCGAAACCCCGCTCGCCCCGGCCAACATCAACGAAACGGTGGGCGAGTCGGTCATGTACTTCCGCAAACGCATCCCCCGCAACGTGACGCTCGACTATAACGGACTGGCCATCGCCCCCGTGCAGGCCAACATCAATGCGGCGCTCTTCGAATGGGTGGTCGAGAACCTCATGAAGAACTCGCTCGACGCCCTCCAGGGCCACGGGGCGATCGACGTGCGGATTTCAGCAGACGAAAAACATGTGATGATCGACGTGCGCGACACCGGCAAAGGCATCCCCAAAAGCAACTGGAAGCGCATCTTCGAACCCGGCTTCACCACCAAGACCCGCGGCTGGGGCCTGGGGTTGTCGCTCTCGCGCCGCATCGTCGAGGAATACCACCAAGGACGCATCGCCGTGATCGACTCCGAGCCGGGCAAGGGCACCACGATCCGCATCACGCTCAAACGCATTTTCGAGACATGACCGGCACCCAGACACCCCGCAGCGACAGCCTGCCGACCCGAACGACCGACGAACAGCCGACAGGCGGCGCAGTGACGGCCGCCCCGACGGCCGAATCCCCTCTTTCCGGCTCCGATTCGCTTCTTTCCTCCGGATTGTCCTTCTCCGACGACCCTTGGCATGCGCACGATTCGCTGCCCGCAAAAACCGTCGCCGAACCGGCCTACCGCAACGTTGCGCCGCAGGAGGTTTTCGGCACCGCATCGTTCCGCGCGGCCGGCATTCCGGTTCCGCCGCCCGCCGCCGCACCGGCACGCACGCTGACCGGCACGCCTGCGTTCGAAATTCTGGTGCTGCTGCTCACGGCGGCCTACGCCATCTTTCTCTACCGCCATCTGAACGACATCGTGCTGCTTTTCCGGCGGGTTTTCCGCACCAGGGCCTCGCGCGAACGGCTCACAGCGAGTTCGGGCAGCGGCAACAACATGCACCGGTTCCTCAACATCGCGGCCATCTTCGGGTTGTTGTTCCTCGGCGCCGCGACGATCAAAAGCATCGACACGCTCCTGCCCGCCGAGATTCCGGATGCCTGGCCCTACGAGCTGCTCGCCGCATCGAGCCTGCTCGCCGCCCTCTTGTGGGCTTTGATCGCCGCCTACCAGTCATTGCTGTTGAAGACCGTAGGCACCGTCACGCTCGCCATGCTGCTGACCGACCAGATATGGATGCTCAAACGCACCTATTTCGCGCTGGCGGCCATCCTCGCCACGCCGTTGTTCCTGCTCCTGGCGCTCGTTCCCTCCAACCTGGGGACAAGCTGGCTCTACATCACGGCCGTCGGATTGGCCATAACGGCAATCTTGTGCCTCAGAGAGACGTCGCAGCTGTTTCTTGTAAAAAAAATTCCGATTTTATATTGGTTTTTGTACCTTTGCATCGTGGAAATCTTCCCTTTCAGCCTGCTCTGGCTGATCGCGACAAGATAACCCGGAAGCAACAATAACCGCAAAAGGAGGTCCATTTGAAAATCGACAGCGTATTGGTTTCGCAGCCGAAACCGGCCATCATCGAGAAGTCCCCGTTCTACGAATTGTCCCGGCGGCACGAAGTGGAAATCGACTACCGCCCTTTCATCCGCGTGGAGGGCGTCTCCCTGAAAGAGTTCCGCGCCCAGCGGGTCGAGATACTCACCCACACGGCCGTCATCTTCACGTCCCGCACCACCGTCGACAGTTTCTTCCACATCTGCGAAGAGGCCCGCATCGCCGTGCCGGAGACCATGAAATACATCTGCCAGACCGAGGCCGTGGCCCTCTATCTGCAAAAATACATCGTCTACCGCAAGCGCAAGATATCGTTCGCCGACGGGTCGTTCACGTCGCTCGTCGAGCTGATCATCAAGCACAAGGAGGAAAAATTCCTCTTGGCGCTCAGCGAGCCGCACAAACCCGAGCTGCCCGACGCGCTGTCGAAGCTCAAGCTCGCGGTCGACCCCGTGATTCTGGCCCGCACGGTCGCCGCCGACCTCGACGCGGTGCACGTCTCGGAATACGGCTTGCTGGCCCTCTATTCGCCCTCCGACGTCAAGACGCTCGTAGAGAAATACAAGGCTGCCGACCTGCCCCCCGTGGCGGTCTTCGGCGACGGCACGCTGCGCGCGGCGCTCGATGCCGAGCTGCGCGTGCTGGCCAACGCCCCCACGCCCGCCGCACCTTCGATGGCCAAGGCGATCGATCTCTATCTGACCAAGATCGAGCGCGGCGAAGAGGTCGAGCCGGTAACCTTGACGACCGACACCCGCAAGGAGGAGTTCCTGCGCACCCAGCAGCACAAGTTGGCCAAGAGCCGCACGCGCCGCGCCAACGCCGAATCACGCAAATAGCCCGCAGCATGCCCGACCGTTCGCTTCCCCGCGCAGAGCGGCTTCGCTCGCTCGGAGCGATCCGCCGTCTTTTCGAGGAGGGCCGAAGCGGCTTCGTCTTCCCGTTCCGTTATATCTGGCTCGCGGAATCCGCCGCAAACGACGCCGGACGGCCGGAAATCTTGTTTTCCGTCCCCAAGAAATTCCACAAGCGGGCCAACAAACGCAACCTGCTGCGCCGCCGCACCAAGGAAGCCTACCGGTTGCAGAAACAGCTCCTCGCATCCGGCGGGCGCCCCGCAGCTCTCGATCTGGCTTTGATCTATTCGTCGAAAGAAGTGCTGCCTTACCGCCACATCGAACGCGCCGTCGCCAAAATTCTTTCGACGATCAGCGAACAGATGCAAACGGACAGCCGGCAGCCGGTCGATGCCCTTTGACCGCCCCGACCATGAACAGCAAAACGCGCTCCCGGCTCCATCGGCTATCGGCACTGCCGCTGTTGTTGCTCGTGCGGTTCTATCAGTTGTGCATCTCGCCCCTCACTCCGCCGGCATGCCGCTACACGCCCACCTGCTCGCAATATGCGCTCGAAGCGCTGCGCAAATACGGCCCGCTGAAAGGAGGGTGGCTCACCCTGCGCCGCCTCGCCCGCTGCCACCCCTGGGGCGGAAGCGGATACGATCCGGTGCCGTAGAAAAGCAAAAGCCGTAGGAAAAGGGTGTTCCGATTATTTCATTCGCACCGACCGCTGCAATGCTCGGCGACGGTTTCGCATTCCAGCGTCGCATGGCGGATGCCCGCCTCGGCAAGCAGCTCGCGGAGCCGGGGTTTCACCCGCACCATCATGCACGGATCGGACAGCAGCACATGGGCCGTCAGTGCATTTTCGGTCGTGCTCATGGCCCACACATGGATGTGGTGCACCGCCTCGACCCCTTCGACCGTCATCATCCGCCGTTCCAGCTCGGCCACATCGATCCCCGCCGGCACGCCGTCGAGCGACAGGCGCAGGCTGTCGCGCGTCAGCGACCATACCGACACCACGATCACGGCGGCGACGATCAGCCCCACGATGGGATCGACGATCGTCCAGCCCGTGCGGACGATCACCAGCCCCGACACCAGCACCCCGACCGACACCAGCGCATCGGCCGCCATGTGGAGATAAGCACCCTTGACATTGAGGTCGCGTTTGCGATCCTTCATGAAGAGCCACGCCGTGAATCCGTTGACCAACACGCCGATGCCGGCCGTCCAGGCTATGGCTCCGCCTTGGATCGGCGCCGGATGGAGCATGCGCCCCACGCTCTCGGCAACGATGATCCCAACGGCGATCAACAACAGCAAAGAATTGAACAGCGAAATAAGCACCGTGCTTTTTTTGTAGCCATAGGTATAACGCTGCGTAGGCCGCACCTGCGCCAGCCGAAACGCCAACATGGCCAGCAGCAGACTGAAGACGTCCGAAAGATTGTGCCCGGCATCGGATAGCAGGCCCATCGAACCGTACCACAGCCCGGCAAGAAACTCCACGACCACGAACGACACGTTGAGTGCGATACCGATCAGAAAAGCGCGGTTGAGCGACGAAATCCGATGGTGGCGGTGCGATGCGTGGTGGCGGTGCGTCATGCTTGCGTGTCGGTGATGGAGTCCTTGATTTCCGAAAGTTCGACCAGTTTATTGACGATGGCATAGATCGTCAGTCCGGCCGCCGAATGGATCTGCAATTTCGATGCAATATTGCGCCTATGGGTGATGACCGTGTGGGTCGATATGCACAGCTCGTCGGCGATCTGCTTGTTGGTCAACCCCTTGACCACGCAAACGATGATCTCCCGCTCGCGCGCGCTCAACGGCTCCTGCCGCTCGGCGCACGCCCCGTCGGACGCCAGCCGTTCGACCGCAGGAATGAATATCTCATTCTCCACCGCATTGTGCGAGGCCAGCTCCTCTTCGCACGTGAATATGTCGTACAGCACGCCGTTCAGTTCGTTGCTGCCGCCCGAAGGATAATATTTGATGATGATGTTCTTCAACTCGCGCAAGCGTTCCTCGATCCGGTCGTGGTGGCGCCGGAAAATGTCCATCGAATAGTCGGCTTTCTTCTCGCCGGCGAGCAGCGCCTCGACATAGGGAAACACCGATTTTTCCTCATAGGCCATGTGCCGGTCGACCTCGGCCGCATACTCGTCGAAATAGCGCATGATAGCGAACGACACATCGTTCAGGCTGCAATCGACAGCCTCGATCAACTTGCGGCGAATGGCCGGCAGACGGAAGCCGAGAAAATAGCCGTGCGAATTATGCAGGTAGTCGAGCAGCGAGCGCACCGAAACCTCGGCCGCAGACTCCTCGCCGGCACCTGCACCGGACGAGAGGTTGACGACGGCCAGGAACGTCGCCGCATCGACCTTGTTTTCAGCGCATACCTCGGCCACGGTCTTGTCGCCGAAGCCCAGCGCGATGCCGAAGCGGCTCATGACCTGCAACACCGCATAACGGTCGCAAACCAGATCGCACATCCGTTCGTCGGAAGAATAACGAGACTTCAACATAACAACAATCGTAAATTTATCTGCACTCCGGAGACTCTGCCGCCCGACCGCAAGCCGAGGAAGCCGCCGTCCAGCCGCATGCCGAGGAGACTGCCGGCCCTGCGCACGCTCCGGAAATGCACTTTTTCACCGGTTCAAAATTAACCGTTGCGCCGCAAGCGGACAATACCTAAAAAAGGGGATTCGAACCGTTCGACGCCATGTCCGGGATCGATGATCGATGCCCCCTCGAATCCGCCCGACTCCCTTCGGAGCGGCCCGGCACTGTCCCCCGCCATCCGCCCCGTCCGGTCATCGGTTTTCTATATCGACATAAGTCGTCTGCAACATGGTGCGTCCGACGTCGGTCAGCGCCGGCGCATCCTCCGCCACGACCTTGCCCGTCACGGCATCCCATATCGACTCGCCCGACGCGTCGACCACGCCGAAGCCGTCGTTGAACGTATAGTAGGCGAACTTCGGCAGCGCCGGATCGAAAATATCCTTGCTGTAATCGAAATCGTCGTGCGCCACGCCCAGCTGCCCCAGCACCGTGGCGCAAAGATCGATCTGTGACGCATATTCCTCCACCGCGAGCGGGCCTGCCACGGCGCCGCCCGTCCAGATCATCGGAATGCGATGGCGCAGCGGTTCGTTGTAGGCCAGCGTCGGCGGATAGGGCACCCCGTGATCGGCCACGAGCACCACCAGCAGGTCGTCCCATGCGGGCGAGGCTTTCCAGCGCTCGATCATGCGCCCCACGCAGTCGTCCGCAAAAGCCGTAGCGTTGAACATCCGATCCTCGAACCGGGCGAACGGCACATCGAACGGCGGATGGCTGCTCAAGGTGAGCAGCCCGGCGAGAAACGGCTCGCCCGAAGCGCTCCATTCGACCACCCGCTCCCCGAACCAGTCGCACATCACCCGGTCGTCGTAGCCCCAGTCGGCAGGCTTCGCATCGAAAGCGAAATCTTTCTGCCAGAACAGCTCCTGCCACCCGGTGGCATACATATAAGATGCTTGGTTCGTAAAATTGAGGTCGCCGCCATAGGCGAACCGCGTAGCATAACCTTCGCGGGCCAGCGAGCGGGCCAGCGACGGCAGATTGCGGCTCTTGGCCGGAAGTTTCATGATCGACATCCGCGTCTGGGCGGGGAAGCCGCTCAGGATCGCCACCTCGCCGCGGTCGGTGCGGAACGAATTGGCGAAAAAGTTCTCGAACCACACGCCCTCCTCTTTCAGCCGCCGCATCCAGGGCATCACCGGCTCGCCGGCGACTTCGGCATCCATGAGCGTGCGGGCGAAACTTTCGAGAATCACGACCACGACATTGGGCCGCCGGGTGCGGAGCACCCGCACCCCCGGTTCGGTGCCGGGCCGGTTGCCGCGCAGCGCCTCGAAGCGCCCCGCCCGGGTCGGCTCGTCGAAAAACGGATACTCGGCAGCATAATCCGTACGGGTGCCCAAGGTGGAGAGCAACGAAAACACAGGATTGACAGCCGCATGGTTGAGCAGCATCCGGGAACTGAAGTAGACTTTCGACACGTTGGCCACCGAGGCCCCCGTGCCGCCGCGGATAGCCAGAAAATCGAACCCGGCCAACAACAACACCCCGAGACTCCCGACTCCGGCGGCCCGCCATCCGAGCGCCCGGCCGTCGAACAGCCGCACGACCCGGCCATAGACCCAGATCATGGCAGCGGCATATGCTGCACAGATCGCCGTTTGCCGCACGCCGAGCCACCAGTCGACGCTGGCCATCGCCTCGCGCGGATCGGCCAGATAGATCAGCACCGTGGCGTCGATGCGGAACCCCCAATGCTCATAAAGCGCAAGGTCGACAGCGAAAATTGCCGCCACGACGATAGAAACGGCCGCGAAATAGACCATGAATGCCCGCCGCATGATCCGCTCGGGCAGCGGCACCCACAGCGAGAACAACACCACGAGCACGGGCAGCGCCGTGACATAACCTGCCACGGTCATGTCGAGCGACAAGCCGTGCCGCACGACCTGCCACCAGTCGGCCGCCGAAAAGCCCTGTCCCCAGGCATACCACGCCAAGAAAACGGGTTTCTGCACGGCCAGGAGCAATACCGTGGCCGCGAAAACGGCGAAAAGAAAGACCGATTTATGTTTCATCGCCCTCATGGAATCGGATCGGAAGATATGAATCCCGCTATTCCTGGCCAAAATCTCTTTCTATATTTTCTCTCCGTACGCCAGGTCGCCGGCATCGCCGATGCCGGGCACGATGTAGGAACGCGAGGTCAGCTCCTCGTCGACGGCCGCCGCCCAGACGGTCGTCGTCTGCCGCGGCATGTTCTTCATCACGTAGTCGACTCCCTGCTCGCTGGCGATCACCGCAGCCACATGCGTATGGGCCGGTACGCCGCCCCGCTCGCACAACGCCTGGTAGGCCAGCACGAGCGACGACCCCGTGGCCAGCATGGGATCGACCAGCAGCAGGGTCTTGCCCTCCAGATCGCCGCACGAGATGTACTCGACCTTGACGGTGAATTTCCCGTCCTTGGTGCTCTTGCGGTAGGCCGAGACGAAAGCGTTCTGCGCATCGTCGAAATAGTTGAGGAAACCCTGATGGAACGGCAGGCCGGCGCGCAGAATCGTGGCGATGACGACCCGGTCTTCGGGCAGCTCCACGGTAGCCACGCCCAAGGGCGTCTCCACCGCCCGAGGCGCGAACCCGAACGTCTTCGAAATCTCGTAGGCCGTGATCTCGCCGATGCGCTCCATGTTGCGGCGGAAACGCATCGAATCGGTCTGCACCGACTTGTCGCGGATCTGGGCGATGAACTTGTTGAGAACCGTGTTCTGCTGACTGAGGATATGCAACTCCATGAGTATTTAAGTTTTAAACGTGCTGCGTCAATAAAGGAAATTGTTGAACGGGTAGCGCCCGGCGTGGATTTCGCGCACCATGCCGTACAGATCGGTGCGGAACTTTTCGAGGTTGGTCTTCGCCCGGGCCGAGAGGAAGATGCACGGCGTGTTGGCCTTGGCGATCCAGCTGCGCTTCAGGTCCTCGAGCGAGAGGTTCTCGCGCGTGGCGGGCGTCAGATCGTCCTCGTCTTTCTTAACATAAGTATAGGCGTCGATCTTGTTGAAGACCAGATACACGGGTTTGTCGCCCGCGCCGATCTCCTGCAACGTGCGCTTCACCACGTCGATCTGCTCCTCGAACTGCGGATGGGAGATGTCGACCACGTGCACCAGCAGATCGGCCTCGCGCACCTCGTCCAGCGTCGACTTGAACGACTCGATCAACTCGGTGGGCAGCTTGCGGATGAAGCCCACGGTGTCGGACAGCAAGAACGGCAGGTTGTCGAAGACGACCTTGCGCACCGTGGTGTCGAGCGTGGCGAAGAGCTTGTTTTCGGCGAACACCTCGCTCTTGGAAATCAGATTCATCAAGGTCGATTTGCCCACATTGGTATAGCCGACGAGCGCGACACGCACCAGCTGCCCGCGGTTCGAGCGCTGCACGGCCATCTGGCGGTCGATCTTCTTGAGGTCTTCCTTGAGCTTGGCGATGCGGTTGCGGATGATGCGCCGGTCGGTCTCGATTTCGCGCTCGCCGGCGCCGCCGCGCGTACCGGTGCCGCCGCGCTGCCGCTCCAGGTGCGTCCACATGCCCGACAGACGGGGCAGCATGTATTCGTAGTTGGCCAGCTGCACCTGCGTCTTGGCATAGGCCGTCTGGGCGCGCGACATGAAGATGTCGAGGATCAGCCGCGTGCGGTCGAGGATGCGGCACGGCATGGCCTTTTCGATGTTGCGCGTCTGCGAGGGCGAAAGTTCGTCGTCGAAAATCACTACGTCGATTTCATTCTCGCGGCAATAGTCGGCGATCTCGTCCAACTTGCCCGGCCCCACATAGATCCGCGACGAGGGTTGGGGCAGGCGCTGCGTGAAGCGGCGCACGGCCCGGATGTCGGCCGTCTCGGCCAGGAAATCCAGCTCGTCGAGGAACTCCTCGACCTGCCGCGGCTCCTGACCGTCGCGGATCACCGCCACGAGCACGGCCCGCTCGCACACGGCGGATGCCGCGTCCATCGTATTGTTTTTGTTCTCTTCCAAAATTCGAATTTCAAATTGCGTCGTTCGTATCGTTGCTTCGCGCATTCCCCCGGCCTCCGGGCGGCAAACAGCATGCTGCGCCGCCCTGCTGGGGCGCCGGCCGGACGATCCGGTCAAAAACAAGGGTATCCGCCCGAAAGAGGATACCCTTTATCGATTGCCTTGCAGCGGCCGCCGTGCGTTAGTTCTGCACGCGGAAATCGACGGGCAACGTATACTTGACGCGCACCACCTGGTTGCGCTGCTTGCCGGGACTCCACTTGGGCGACTTGTTGAGCACGCGGATGGCCTCCTCCGAAAGCGAACGGTCGGGGGTCTGGAGCACCTGGACGTGGGTCAGACGGCCGTCCTTCTCGATGACGAACGTCAAGACCACGCGGCCCTGGATGCCGTTCTCCAGCGCGATCTGGGGAAACTTCACGTTCTGCTGCACCCAGTTGCGGAACGTATTGAGGTCGCCGCCCTGGAACGAGGGCATGGTCTCGGCGATCAGGAAGGGCTGGTCGTCCTCGACGACCTCCTCGGCCACCTCGACCTGCTGGATCACCTCGGTATTCTCATCGAACTCGGCGAAGTCCACGTCGGTGGTGATCTTCGTCTCGTTGGTCACGACCTGCAACAGGTCGGCGATCACCTTCACCTCGACCTTCTTGGGAGCCTCGGGCGGCTTCTGGTCGTGGCGCGTGATCTCGACGATCTGCTCCTCGACGGGGCCGTAGTTCAGATCGACTTTCTCGATGCGGTGCTCCCGGGGCGTGTAGGCGAAAGCCACGATCACCAGAGCCAGGGCGATGATGAGACCGATTTCGAGCAGCAGTCCCCGCTTGTTCTGGAGGTCTGCCTTGGGCGATTTCTTGATTTCCATCTATTCTTTATTTTTGATCGTTCGGTTAAGGGCGTGCCGAAGCCCGCACTACACCACAAATATATGGATAAAATTTCAAAATCGAACGGCTTCGGACAAAAATATTCAACTTTTGCCTATTTTTGCATCCGGAAAACAGCCCCGCGACGGAAGACGCAGGCAAAAACCGCTCCATGACCGCAGAAAAAACGCCCGACACCGCCCCTCTTTACGGCCGCACGCCCGAGGAACTGGCCGCCTTGTGCGGGGAGTTGGGCATGCCTCGTTTCGCAGCCGGACAGCTGGCCCGCTGGCTCTATGCGCGGCATGAGGAAGACCCGATGAAAATGAGCGACATATCGGCTGTGCACCGGGCCGCACTGGCTGCCCGCACGGTCCCGGCGCTGAGGGCGCCGGAGCGGGTATGGGAATCGGCCGACGGGACGAAGAAATACCTTTTCCGCACGGGCGAAGGGGCTTTTGTCGAATCGGCCTACATCCCCGACGGCGATCGGGCGACGCTCTGCGTGTCGTCGCAGGCGGGCTGCCGCATGGGCTGCCGCTTCTGCGCCACGGGACGCCAAGGCCTGCAACACTCGCTCCCGGCGGCGGAAATCATGAACCAGATCGTCTCGCTGCCCGAACGCGACCGCCTGACGAACGTCGTCTTCATGGGGATGGGCGAACCGCTCGACAACTTGGACAACGTGCTGCGGGCGCTGGAAATCATCACGTCGCCCTGGGGCTTCGGCTGGTCGCCGACCCGCGTGACGGTCTCGACGGCGGGCGTGGCGCCCCGCCTGCGGCAGTTCCTCGACTCGACGGACGTCCATCTGGCCGTGAGCCTGCACAACCCGTTCGCCGAAGAACGGGCCGCCATCATGCCTGTGGAACGGGCCTGGCCCATCGCCGAGGTGGCGGACATCCTGCGCGACTACGACTTCACGCACCAGCGGCGCGTGTCGTTCGAATACATCGTCATGAGCGGCCTGAACGACACGCCGCGCCACATCCGCGGGCTGTGCCGCCTGCTCGACGGCATCAAGTGCCGCATCAACCTGATCCGGTTCCACAAAATCCCCGACTCGCCCTACTTCTCGCCCGACCAGGAGGCGATGCTCCGGTTCCGCGACGCGCTGACCGCCCGCGGCATCCACACCACCATCCGCGCCTCGCGCGGCGAAGACATCCAGGCCGCCTGCGGTCTGTTGAGCACGGCCGAGCGGACAACTCCATGACACGGCCTCCTGCATCCGGCCCCGCGCAACCGCTCCTCGCTTTTCGGGTGCGGTATTTGCATATCCGAACGAAAAAAACGAACGCAACAATGAAAAAATGGCTTCTTATCCTGGCGGTGCTGTTCGCAGCAGGCACCGCGCAGGCCCAGGTGAAATTCGAAACCGGCTCGACGGACAACGTGCGCGAAATGGCGATCAAGCAAGGCAAACTGGTCTTCATCGACCTCTATGCCTCGTGGTGCCCGCCCTGCCGCATGATGTCGCGGCATGTCTTTTCACGCAAGGATGTAGGCGAATTCATGGACGAACGTTTCGTGGCGGCGAAATACGACACAGACAAGGAACCCGGAAAAACTCTGCTGTCCCGCTATGGAG
Source organism: Alistipes sp. (assembly GCA_029068505.1). Classification (GTDB taxonomy): domain Bacteria; phylum Bacteroidota; class Bacteroidia; order Bacteroidales; family Rikenellaceae; genus Alistipes. The sequence goes on along the minus strand of JAIECN010000004.1, from coordinate 10,170 downwards.
AGGGTGCCATTCCACTCTATTTAGTGTTCGACACCAACGGCGAACTACTGGGCCGCATGCAAGGCGCCTCATCGGCCGAAGAATTCATGGCCGGAGTCCGGAAGATACTGAAAGCCCAAAACGGAATCAAAAAGAATTCGGGCAATTAAAACGTTTTAAACACGCCTGAAACGAGTCTCCGGGGCAGCGGACAAAGCAACCTATCGGGCCGTGTACACCACTTTCTTGGTTTCGAAAAATTCTTCTTCGAAGAACTGCGGGATGTCGTAGACATTCCACCGTTTGCCGGTCAGAGCCAGCTCCTCGGCCAGATCGCCGCCCTTGAGATAAAGGATGCCGTTGGGCAGCGTTCCGCGCTGCCCTTTTTCGATGCGGTTCCACACCCAGCCGACGAATTGGGGCATAGCCGTGACGGCGCGCGAAACAACATAATCGAACCGCTCGCCCAAAGTCTCGACCCGCGCGCACCGAGGCGCGAGGTTCTTCAACCCCAGACCTGCCGCCACGCCCTCGACCACGGCGATCTTCTTGCGGATCGAATCGGCCGCCGTGAACTGCGCTTCGGGAAAGAGCACGGCCAGCGGCACCGACGGAAACCCGCCGCCGCACCCGACGTCGAGCACCCGGGCGCCGGCATCGAACGCACAGACCTTGGCGATGGCCAGCGAGTGGAGCACGTGCCGCAGATAGAGCTGCTCGAAGTCCTTGCGCGACACGACATTGATCTTCGCGTTCCACTCGGCGTAGAGGTCGTACATGGCCGCGAACTGCCGGCGTTGTTCGTCGGAAAGCTCCGGGAAATATTTCAGAACAAGTTCCACCATCGGATCATGAATTGTGCGGGGCGGGATTCACTCCTCCCCCTGCGTGATGAAGCGGCACATCCGCTCGCGGGCGCGATGGATCTGCGTCTTGACCGTGCCGAGCGGCAGATCGAGCTTGGCAGCGATCTCCTCGTAAGAGTACTCCTCGAAAAAACGCATCTCGATCAGCTTCCGGTAGCGCGGCGAAAGCCGTTCCAGATGATGCTCCAGCTGCCGGCGCTGCTGTCCGTTGATGACGCTCTCCTCGGGGGTGGGAGCGCTGGAGGCCGGGGCCGCGAAGCGCTCGTCGATGGGCAGGTCGTCCTGCCGGCGCCGCACATAGTCGACGAACGTATTGCGGGCGATGGTATAGACCCACTGCCCGAACGTGTAGGCCGCATTGTAGCGGTGGAGGTTGACATAGACCTTGACGAAAGTCTCCTGCAACAGATCGTCCGCGTCGCGGGCGCCGCCCATACGCTGCATGAACAGCCGCCGGATCGCCTCGTGGTAGCGGTCGAAAAGGTACTCGAAAGCCGTATTGTCGCCGGCGAGCACCAACTCGACCAGACGTCGGTCGTCGGCCACAATGTAGTCGGCTATCTCCATACGCGCCGGTCTTTGCGCAACAGCATCAGCCGCACGAGGACGGCTCCCGGCAGGCTCAACAAATCATAGATGAAGTAACACCATGCGATGCCCCGCTCGCCCACGCGCTGGGCGATGCGCCGCACCTCGACGGCCACGACTATGTAGCGCAGCAGCACGAGCAAGGCGACGGCCGCCTTATACTCCAACGGCATGAGCGCCAGGGCGCAGATCGCGGCAGCGAAAAAGAGCAGCCGCGAGCCGATTTCCCACTGCACGTAGTTCTTGGCCGAACGAGGATAGAACCGGAACGCCGAACCGAAATAGCGCAGCTGTCCCAGGCCCCAGCCCAGGCCGCCCCACGTCTTCTCGCGCAGCGTGGCGCGCGGCGAGAGGATGACGCTCACGTTGTTGCGCGTCATGACCTGCTGCAAGAACAGATCGTCCTCGCCGATGTTCATGTTGAGCCGGTTGAACCCGTTGGCACCGAAATACAAGGTTTTGGTGAAGCCGAAGTTCTGCAACATGCCGCGGTAGGGACGCCGCCGCACGGCACGGCCCAGCCACTCGGCGGCGTGCATCATGCGCCAGGTGCGCATCAGATAATTGACCAGTCCGCCCTTCTGCTCGACGCCGCAATAACCCACAACGATGTCTCCCCGCGTGAAGCCCTTGGCCATGAGCGACAACCATCGGTCGGTCTGCGGGCAGGCATCGGTCGAAGTGAAGATCATATGCTCGTAATGGGCCGACTTGATGCCCACGTTGAGCGCCATCTTGCGCGAAATCGGGAACCGCGGGTTGAGGTGGATCTTGGTCGTGGTGATCTGCGGGAACGACTGCTTCAGCCGCGCGAGGTCTTCGTAGAAATCGGTGTCGTGGCCCACGTAGACGATCACTACCTCGAACATGGGGTAGCTCTGGGCCAGGATCAGCGGCAGCCGCTCCTCGACGAAAGCATAGTCCTCGGAAAAGAGCGGCATGACCACCGAGACGGGAGGATCGGTGTCGAGCACCACGGGCCGGCGGTTGTTCTTGTAGCCGGCGATGCGTCCGTAAACGAAAATATAGTAATAAAGTTGCACGCCCAGCAGCACCAGAAGCACTGCCGCAAGCGCTGCGCCCTCCCTGCCGTAGCAAGCCAGAAAAGAATCGAAGAAAGAATCGAGAAACTGCATAAAGGCTAAAATAAGCACAAAGGTAGAAAACAATATTAAGATTAAGAATTTTTTTGCGTACTTTTGTCGGACCGCAGCCCGTCCCCGCCCCGGAAAGGCCCTGCGCAAAGATTCGCGGAAAAGGGATATCCGGAGGGAGAGGGAGGCGGAAGCCGGCCCTGCCGCCGCAAAACGGAAGCGCTTCCGCAGGGAGCGGACCGGCACCCCCGACGAACCAACGACATGCCGATGGAATTCATCTTGCAACATAAAGACCCCTCGTCGCAGGCCCGGGCGGGCATGCTCCGCACCGACCACGGCGACATCCTCACGCCGATCTTCATGCCCGTAGGCACGGCGGCGACGGTCAAGGGCATCTACCACCGCGACGTGCGCGACGAAGCACGGGCGCAGATCATTCTGGCGAACACCTACCACCTCTATCTGCGGCCCGGCATGGAGATCATCGAGAAGGCGGGCGGCGTCCACCGCTTTTCGACCTGGGAAGGGCCGATGCTGACCGACAGCGGCGGCTTCCAGGTCTTCTCGCTGGCCGCATGCCGCAAGCTCAAGGAGGAGGGCTGCCACTTCCGTTCGCACATCGACGGCTCGAAGCATCTCTTCACGCCCGAAAGCGTCATCGACACCGAGCGCACCATCGGCGCCGACATCATGATGGCGTTCGACGAATGCCCGCCGGGCGATGCGCCGCGCGACTATGCGGCCAAGTCGCTCGACCTCACCGAGCGGTGGCTCGACCGCTGCTTCGAGCGCTATGCGCAGACGACGCCCAAATATGGCCACTACCAGGCGCTCTTCCCCATCGTCCAGGGCTGCACCTACCCCGACCTCCGCGTCCGGGCGGCCGAAAACGTCAAGCGCTACAACGCCGACGGCTATGCCATCGGCGGTCTGGCCGTGGGCGAACCCACCGAGACGATGTACGAGATGATCGAGGTCGTGAACGCCGTCCTGCCCGAAGACCGCCCCCGCTACCTGATGGGCGTCGGCACGCCGGTAAACATACTGGAAGGCATCGACCGCGGCGTGGACATGTTCGACTGCGTGATGCCCACGCGCAACGGCCGCAACGGCCAGCTCTTCACGGCCGAGGGCATCATCAACATCCGCAACAAGAAGTGGGAGGACGACTTCTCGCCCATCGACCCGCAGGGCACGGCGTTCGTCGACACGCTCTACTCGAAAGCCTACCTCCACCACCTCTGCGTCTGCGGAGAGATGCTGGCGGCCGAAATCGCATCGCTGCACAACATCGCGTTCTACCTGCGGCTGGTCGGCATGGCCCGCGAACACATAGCGGCCGGCGACTTCAAGGCGTGGAAAGAGACGATGGTCGCCAAACTGCAACGAAGACTCTAAGATGATGAAGTTCGGTTCCATGCAGGTTTTCGCGCCCCGGCGCAAGGCGGAGAAGCCCGGCCCGGCCTCCGGCTCGGCGGGAGCGTTCCGGTTTCCGGGCTACAAGATTCTCGACCGCTACATCCTGGGCAAGTTTCTGTCGACTTACTTTTTCGCCATAGCGATGATCATCGTGGTGGTCGTGCTTTTCGACTACGTGGAGAAGATCGACGACTTCACCGAGCTGCACGCGCCGTTCAGAAAGGTGATCTTCGACTACTATCTCAACTTCATCCCCTTCTTCATCAACCAGTTCAGCGGTCTGTTCACTTTCATCGCCTGCATCTTCTTCACCTCGAAGATGGCCTACCAGACCGAAATCGTGGCCATGCTCTCGGGCGGCATGTCGTTCCGGCGGCTGATGTGGCCCTACTTCCTGGGCGCCCTGATCATCGGCGGCCTTTCGCTCACGCTCAACCTCTGGGTCATCCCGCTCTCGCAGCGCAAGATCGTGGAGTTCGAATCGCAATACATCAAACGCAAGCAGAACACCCAATACGACCAGCACATCTACCGCCAGATCGAGCCGGGCACGTTCGTCTACATCCGCGGCTACCGCGACGCCTCGCGCCAGGCCTCATTCTTCGTGCTGGAGCACTACGAGAGCGGCTCGATGATCCGCTCGCTCGAAGCCTCGGAGACCAAGTTCGACCCCGAGACCAAACGCTGGACGGCCCCGCGCTACACCAAACGCGAATTCGACGCCTCGGGCACGGAGACTTTCGAGCAGTTCCGCAACCTGGACACGCTCATCAACCTGGAAGTGAGCGAGCTGGGGCGGGTCAACGAGCTGATCCAGACGATGAACATCTCCGAGCTGAACCGGTTCCTGTCCCAGCAGCGGGCCAAAGGCTCCGACGCGATCAACATCATCGAGGTCGAACGCCATGCCCGCTACGCCTATCCGCTCTCGACGTTCATCCTGACGCTCATCGGCGTGTCGCTCTCCTCGCGCAAGGTGCGCGGCGGCACGGGCCTGCACATCGGCATCGGCACGGGACTCTGCTTCTCCTACATTCTGTTCAACCGTTTCTTCGAAGAATTCGCCAAAAGCGGCTCGCTGCCCCCCTGGCTGGCCGTGTGGCTGCCGAACATCATCTATCTGTTCATCGCGGTCTACCTCTACCGGAAGGCCCCCAAATAATGCGAAAGACATGCAGAAATCCGCATCCTTGTGGCAGCGGCTTCAAGAACGCCCGCTGATCTACCACATTTTTCTGATCTGCGCGATCATCGCGGCCTTGGCCGTGACCGCCCACATAGCCATGCAGATCGGCACCCGCCACGGCCGCCGGCGCACGGTGCCCGACTTCTCGGGCATGCCCCTGCGCGAGGCGCAGCGCACGGCTCGCAAACACGATCTGCGGCTGCAAATCAACGACTCGCTCTTCGTGCCGACCTACGAAGGCGGCATCGTGCTGGATCAGCTGCCCGCGGGCGGCGTGGAAGTGAAGCCCGGCCGCACGGTCTACATCACGATCAACTCCTTCCGCCAGAAGATGGTACCCGTGCCCTATGTGGCCGACCGCTCGCTGCGCCAGGCCAAGAACATGCTGGAAATCGCAGGGCTGGAGATCGGCGAACTGATCTACCGCACCGACATGGCGACCAACTACGTGTTGAGCCAGTTCGTGGCGGGCCGCGCCGTCACCCCCTCCAGCCGTCTCGAAGCCGAAATGGGTTCGGGCGTGACACTCTATGTGGGCGTGGCGCCGGGACACAACGCGACCTATGTGCCCGAGACCGTGGGGCTGACGCTCAAGGAAGCCAAGGGCCGGCTGTGGGAATCGGGCCTCAACGTCGGGAAGATCGTTTTCGACAAAGGCATCAACCTGCTCAACCAGAAAGATGCGCGCGTCTACCTGCAGCAGCCCGCCGCGGAACGCCGGCTGCATCTGGGCGCCAAAGTCGACCTGCAACTGACCCTCGACGAGGCGAAGCTCGCCAAAATACGCCAGGATGCGGAACAACGGGCCATCGAGGCGGCCCAGGCCCGCCAGCGCCGCGAGCAGGAACGCGCCGACTCGATCGCCCGGGCGAAACTCGAATACGCCGAACCGACGATTGCCGAACCGGCCGTCGAAACCCCTGCTGCGGAGAAACAAAAACAATCCGACCCCGACAGCTTCTTCGACTGATGGACAACGCACCCTACATGGACGACGAACTGCTCGACGACCCGGCTCTGGGCGAGGAAGAGAGCGAGCAGGACGGCCTCTACGAACACTTCTCGGTCGTAGCCGACAAGGGGCAGACGATGCTGCGCCTGGACAAATTCCTGGTGGCGCGCATGGAGCACTGCTCGCGCAACCGCATCCAGGCGGCGGCCGACAGCGGCAACATCCTGGTGAACGACATGCCGGCCAAATCGAGCTACAAGGTCAAGCCGCTCGACCGCATCCGGATCGTGCTGCCCTATCCGCGGCGCGACAACGAAATCCACCCCGAAGAGATTCCGCTCGAAATCCCCTACGAGGACGACGACTTGCTGCTGGTCAACAAGCAAGCCGGCATGGTGGTGCATCCGGGGGTGGGCAACCACTCGGGGACGCTGGTCAACGCCCTGGCCTGGCACCTGCGTGGCACGGAGATCGCCGACAGCGGCGGCATGCGCGCAGGGCTGGTGCACCGCATCGACAAGAACACGTCGGGACTGCTGGTCGTGGCCAAGAACGAACAGACCCATGCCCGGCTGGCCAAACAATTCTTCGACCACACGATCTACCGCCGCTACGTGGCTCTGGTGTGGGGCGACTTCGCCGAAGACGAGGGAACGATCACGGGAAACATAGGCCGCAGCCCCCGCGAACGGCAGAAGATGTATGTGTTCGAAGACGGCTCGGACGGCAAACATGCCGTGACCCACTGGCGCGTGCTGAAACGCTACGGCTACGTGACGCTGGTCGAGTGCCGTCTGGAGACGGGCCGCACCCACCAGATACGCGTACACATGGCTTGGCAGGGCCATCCGCTTTTCAACGACGAGCGCTACGGCGGCGACCGCATCCTCAAGGGTACGACGTTCGCCAAATACAAACAATTCGTCGAAAACTGCTTCGCCCTGATGCCCCGTCATGCGCTGCACGCCCAGTCGCTGGGCTTCGACCACCCGACGACCCGCCGCGAAATGCGCTTCGAGAGCGAGCTGCCGGCGGATTTCCGGGCCTTGCTGGCCAAGTGGGACAACTACGCCGCGACAATAGACAAAGAGAACTCATAAAATAACGCCCCGCTGCATTGCAAAGCGGGGAATCCGACCGCTCGATTTGTTTTTGCCTACAACCATAAAAGAAGTGCGTGCCCGAGGGTGGGACGAGCTGGACGTCGTGCTTTTCACGGGCGATGCCTACATCGACCATCCGGCGTTCGGCGCCGCGGTGATCGGACGGCTGCTCGAAGCCGAGGGCTATCGGGTGGCGGTCGTGCCCCAGCCCAACTGGCGCGACGACCTGCGCGACTTCACCAAGCTGGGCGCCCCGCGTCTCTTTTTCGGCGTGACGGCCGGGGCTATGGACTCGATGGTCAACCACTACACGGCCAACCTGCGGCTGCGCCACGACGACGCCTACACACCGGGCGGCAAGGCGGGATTCCGCCCCGACTACGCCGCGACGGTCTACACGCGGATACTCAAACGGCTCTACCCCCACACGCCGGTGGTCGTCGGAGGCATCGAAGCGTCGCTGCGCCGGCTGACCCACTACGACTACTGGAGCAACTCCCTGAAACCCTCGATCCTGGCCGACTCGGGCGCCGACCTGCTCATCTACGGCATGGGCGAGGGGGTGATCCAGCAGGTGGCCAAGGCGATGCGCAACGGCTACAACGCCAAGCTGCTGCGCAAAATCCGCCAGGTGGCGTTCCTGGCCGACGAAGCCTACGTCTCGCGGCTCGACCCGGCGACGACGATCCGCCTGCACAGCTACGAACGATGTTGCGCCGACCCGCAGGCGTTCGGCGAGAACTTCACCATCATCGAGACCCAAAGCAACCTGCCGGAACCCGAGGCGACGCTGGTCGAACCCGTCGGCGACCGCTATGCGGTGGTCACGCCGCCCCATGCGACGCTGACGACCGAAGAACTCGACCGTTCGTTCGACCTGCCCTACGAGCGGGCGCCCCACCCGCGCTACAACGGCAAAGGCGCCATTCCGGCGTGGGAGATGATCAAATTCTCGGTAAACATCCACCGCGGCTGCTTCGGAGGCTGCTCGTTCTGCACGATCTCGGCCCACCAGGGCAAGTTCATCCACTCGCGCAGCGAACGTTCGATCCTGGCCGAAGTAGAACGGATAACGAAGATGCCCGATTTCAAGGGTTATCTGTCCGACATAGGAGGCCCCTCGGCCAACATGTACCGCATGGGCGGCCGCGACCGCGGGTTGTGCCGCAAATGCCGCCGGGCATCGTGCCTGCATCCGGCCAAATGCCCCAATCTGAACAACGACCACCGGCCGATACTCGATCTCTATGCCAAAATCCGGGCCGTGAAAGGCATCAAGAAAGCCTTCATCGGGAGCGGCATCCGCTACGACTTGTTCGACGGCTCGCCCTATCTGGAAACGGTGGTGAAGCACCACACCTCGGGCCGGCTCAAGGTGGCGCCCGAGCACACGGAAGACGCGGTGCTGAAGCTGATGCGCAAACCGCCGTTCGCGATGTTCGAACGACTGAATGCCGATTTCCGGCGCATCTGCCGCACCGAAGAGCTGCCCTACCAGCTGATCCCCTACTTCATCTCGTCGCACCCGGGCTGTACGGAGCGCGACATGCGCGCGCTGTCGGAGAAGGTGCTCGGCAAGCTGCACTTCGCGCTCGAACAGGTGCAGGACCTCACCCCCACGCCGCTGACCCTCTCGTCGGTGATGTTCTACACGGGCGAAAACCCCTACACCCACGAAAAAGTCTACGTCGCCCGCTCGCAGGAAGAGAAACGGCGGCAGAAAAGCTACTTCTTCAAAAGATAAAAAAGGCCCCTCCTCGGGGCCTTTCTATTTTTATATCGTCTTGATATTTAGAGCATCGGTTTCAGCACTCCGAAGAAGATACATGCCACGATCAGCGTGGCCACGATGTTGAACGCCTGCGCCCCGAGGAACGCCCACAGAACATTGCGGTTCTCGCGGGAAACGATATCTTTGAGCCGCGTGTCGAGACCGATGCAGACGAATGCCAGGGAGAAGAAAAGCGTGGAGAACATCTTGGCGACGCCCGGCTCGACAAGTTTGCCTTTGGCCGAGAGCGTGAAAAGGCCTCCCGACTGGCACAGACTGAAGACGAGCGATGCGGCCACGAACCCGATGATGAACTTCGGGAACTTCTCCCACACGATCCCGAGCGACGGACGCTGCGCTGCGCCCTTTTCGCCGCGGGCCGAGAGGTAGAGCGCGATGAAGAACGCCACCACGCCGATCAGCACGTTCTGCGCCGCCTTGATGATGACGGCATGCTGGTTGGCGACCTCGCCGACGATGGTGCTCGACGCGGCGACGCCCGACGTGGTGTCGATCGTGCCGCCGATCCAGGCACCGGCCACCTCCTGCAAAACCTGCGGATCGGAGAAGAGCAGCGGCAGCACCGTACGTGCCAGCCACGGCATGAGATAGATCATGGGCACGACGACGATCAGCACCACGGAGACGATGTAGGAGAGCTTGCGGTCGTCGCCTCCGGCCACACGGGCGGCCGTGATGCAGGCCGAGACGCCGCAGATCGAGACGCCCGACGAGAGGATCATGGCCGACCGTTCGTCGACCTTCAGCCGGCGCGAAAGCCAAAAAGCGAAGAACCACACGACGGCCACCACCACGCACGCCTGCAAAAGTCCGAAGATGCCGGACTTCATGACGTCGCTGAACAGGATGGTGGCGCCCAGGCAAACGACGCCGATCTTGATGTAGAACTCGCCCTGGACCGCGGGTTTCATCCACTCGGGAACATGCCACAAATTGCGGATCAGCAATCCGAAAACCACAGAGAAGAATACCGACTCGAAGCCGTAATAGGCGACCTGCGGAATCTTGGCGACGAGCTGCGCGAGGAGCGAAACGGCGAAGACCATGACGAACGACGGCAAAAGCCCTTTCAAGGAGCGCCGCAGAAGCCACGACCCGACGTAAAGCACCGCCAGACAAATAAGAAACAACAAGGCGATGTTGTACCATGCGACGCTGCCGACCAATGTCGACGGCACGGCGGGCAAC
>JAIECN010000039.1 GCA_029068505.1 Alistipes sp. | reverse complement strand
GCGGGCCGCGTACCCGTGCTGGTGGGCGTGACCGACACGGCTTTCGACGAGAGCGTGCGGCTGGCACAGCATGCAGCCCAATGCGGCGCGGTGGGCGTGGTGGCGGCTCCGCCCTACTACTTCGCACCCTCGCAGCAGGAGCTGATCGAATATTATACGGCGCTGGCCGATGCGCTGCCCCTGCCGCTCTACCTCTACAACATGCCCTCGCATGTGAAGGTGTTTCTGGAGCCTGCGACCGTGAAACAACTGGCCGACCATCCGAACATTGCGGGTCTGAAAGACAGCTCGGCCAACATGAACTATTTCCAGACCCTGCTCTATCATCTGGGCGGCAAACCCGAATTCTCGCTCTATGTAGGCCCCGAGGAACTGACGGGCGAAAGCGTACTGCTGGGTGCCGACGGCGGCGTGAACGGCGGAGCCAACATTTTCCCGGAACTCTATGTAGAGATGTACGAAGCGGCGGCGAAACACGATGTGACCCGCGTACGGGAGCTGCAACGCCGCATCATGCAGATCAGCACGACGATTTACACGGTGGGAAAATATGGGTCGAGCTATCTGAAAGGCGTGAAGTGCGCCCTTTCGCTCCTGGGCATCTGCGACGACTTCCTCTCCTACCCCTATCGGAAATTCCGCACCGAAGAACGTGCCCGCATCCGGCAGGCGCTCGAAGCGCTGGGCGCGAAATGCGCGGAATAGAGAGACGATTTCCGGCAAAGCCGAGCGGAAAGCGAGGCCGAGACGAGAAAAACCGCATGAAAAAGAACGACTATGGAAATAACATTACTTGACTATCTGGTATTTTTCATCTTTGTAGGCGGCGTGGCCCTCTTCGGGTGCAGCTTCTATTTCCGCAGCCGCAAAGGGGCCGCGGCATTCACTGCGGCGGAAGGCTCGCTGCCCACGTGGGTGGTGGGCATGTCGATATTCGCGACGTTCGTGAGCAGCATCAGCTTCCTGGGGCTGCCGGGCGATGCCTACAAAGGCAACTGGAATCCGTTCGTATTCAGCCTGTCGATACCCATAGCGACATGGCTGGCGGCGAAGGTCTTCATTCCGCTTTACCGCAACGTGAACAGCGTATCGGCCTACCACTATCTGGAACTCCGCTTCGGCTACTGGGCGCGCGGCTATGTGGCGGTGTGCTACCTGCTGACGCAGCTGGCCCGCATCGGCTCGATCCTGCTGCTGCTGGCCCTGCCGCTGAACACGATGTTCGGGTGGGACATTCAGACGATCATCGTCTGCACGGGAATAGCGACGCTGATCTACACGCTGCTGGGCGGCATAGCGGCTGTGGTGTGGACGGATGCGATACAAGGCATCATATTGATATTCGGAGCGATAGCTTGTGCGGCGATATTGACGTTCACGATGCCCGAAGGCCCCGGGCAGCTGTTCGACATCGCGGCGGCGCACGGGAAATTCAGCCTGGGCAGCTTCTCGCTGTCGCTGACCGAACCGACGTTCTGGGTGGTGCTGATCTATGGCCTTTTTGTGAACATGCAGAACTATGGCATCGATCAGAACTACGTACAACGCTACATGACCACCAAGTCGACGGCCGAAGCCGTGAAATCGACGCTGTTCGGCGGTCTGCTCTACATTCCGGTGTCGCTGGTGTTCGTATACATCGGAACGGCGCTGTTCAGCTATTACACGGCGCAGCCCGAACTGCTGCCGGAAGGCGTGCCGTCGGACCAGGTTTTCCCGTGGTTCATCGTACACGGACTGCCGACGGGGCTGACGGGACTGGTGGTGGCCTCGCTCTTCTCGGCGGGAATGAGCACCATAGCGACGAGCATCAACTCGTCGGCGACGATCGTGCTGACCGACTTCGCGAAACGGCTGTCGAAGAAAGAATTCACGGAAAAACGGAGCATGACGACGCTCTACGGAACGTCGTTCGTCATCGGGGCGCTCGGCATCGTAGTGGGCCTGCTGATGATGCGCATAGACGGCATACTGGATGCGTGGTGGAAACTGGCATCGATCTTCAGCGGCGGCATGCTGGGGCTGTTCCTGCTGGGCGTGGTGTGCCAGCGTGTGAAACGGCCGCACGCCGTGACGGCGGTAATTCTGGGGCTGCTGACCATAGCCTGGATGAGCCTTTCGCCGCTCATCAACGACGGATCGCCCTTCTATGTACTGCGCAGCCCGCTGCACACCTATCTGACGATCGTATTCGGGACGACGGTCATCTTCCTGACCGGCTTCCTGCTGACCCGATTCGCAACCGCTAAACCGACAAAATGATGAAACCGCAATTCAAAACCGGCATGCTGCTTTGCGGCAGCATGTTGAGCAGCACCGTCATGGCGGCGGACGACCGTCCCAACATCTTGCTGGTGCTGAGCGACGATCAGAGCGCTTTTGCTGTGGGGTGCTATGACAACAACGATATCCTGACGCCGAATCTTGACCGTTTCGCATCGCAGGGCGTGCGGTTTACCCGCGCCTATGCGACGTCGCCGCAAAGTGTGCCGTCGCGCGCCTCGATCATGACGGGCCGCTCGCCGGTGGCGGTAAACATGACGCGCTTCAACGTGACGCTGGCCCGCCGTTTCCGGGCATTTCCGGAGTATCTGCGCGAAAAGGGCTACTACACGGGTGTGGCAGGCCGCGGCTACCATCTGGACGGCGCCGTGAGCGGCCGCGTGGGCAAGATCAAGGAAGTAGAAATCTACTACCGGGAACACGGCTACAAAACCTTCCCCGACCGGCTGGACACCTGCATGGTGGTGGCCAACGCCAACAAAGGGGCCTATCATGGGCGGATCAACGCCCAGTTCCGCACGTTCATGGAACGCCGGGACAAAGAGAAGCCCTTCTTCCTGCAACTCTCCTACTCCGATCCGCATCATCCCTACGATGCCCCCGAGGTGCACGATCCGGCGACGCTGACGCTGCCCGAATTCTATCCGGACACGCGGGCGGTGCGCGAATATCTGGCTGCCTACTATGATGAAATCCATCGGCTGGACTCGGATTTCGGCGAGGTGCTGCGCTATCTGGACGAACACGGCCTGGCGGAGAACACGATCGTCATTTTCATGGGCGACAACGGCGGCGCACAATTCATGGCCAAGGGCACGCTCTATGAAAACGGCATCCGGGTGCCCCTGATGATCCGCTGGCCGGGACATGTTCCGGCAGCCGTGAGCGACGCGCTGGTTTCGAACGTCGACCTTGCGGCGACGTGTCTGGCAGCGGCGGGACTGCCGGTGCCGGAGGAGATCGAAGGCGAAAACCTGCTGCCGCTGCTGACGGAAGGCAAAATGCCGGGCGAACGCTATGTCTATTCTGTACGCAGCTGCCACGCGACCAACTCGCTGCCCAAGAGCACGGCCGTATTCGACCAGATGCGCTGTATCGTGGGCGAACGCTACAAACTGATTTACAACCTGCTGCCGGGGCAACCCTGGGTGCCGGTGGATTTTTCGGGCACGGCGATGTTCCGCGAACTGGCGCGCATGAATGAAAGCGGCGAACTCGAAGCCCGGTTTCGGAAACTCTATTTTTCGCCCACGCGCCCCATGTTCGAACTCTTCGATCTGGAAAACGACCCGTTCGAACAACACAATCTGGCCGACGACCCGGCGATGCGGAGCGTGCGCGACGAATTGATTCTGAAACTGACCTACAAGATGATCGAAGACGAAGATTTCGCCACGCTGCCCCACCCGAAAATTTACGAATAGAAAAACCAACCTATAAACCTTCGACAAATGAAAGACTTGAACCAATCCGATCGGCATCCGAGAATCGGCATCCGACCGATCATCGACGGCCGGCGCGGCGGCATCCGCGAATCGCTCGAAGCCATGACCATGGGCATGGCCGAACGCGTGGCCCGTCTGTACAGCGAAGAACTCCGCTATGCGGACGGCTCGCCGGTGGAATGCGTCATAGCCGACACGACGATAGGCGGCGCGGCCGAAGCGGCGGCTGCGACCGAGAAATTCCGCGACAACAATGTGGGGGCAGTCGTCTCGGTGACGCCCTGCTGGTGCTACGGCGCGGAGACCATAGACATGGATCCGCTGATGCCCAAAGCGATCTGGGGCTTCAACGGCACGGAACGTCCGGGAGCGGTCTATCTGGCCTCGGCGCTGGCGGGCCACAACCAGAAAGGACTGCCTGCATTCGGCATCTACGGCCGCGACGTGCAGGACATGACGGACACGGCCATACCGGAGGACGTGCGCGAGAAACTGCTGCGCTTCGGACGTGCGGCGGTGGCCGTGATGCAGATGCGCGGCAAATCCTACCTCTCGATCGGCTCGGTGTCGATGGGCATAGCGGGCTCGATGCCCGATCCGGACTTCTTCCA
>JAIECN010000038.1 GCA_029068505.1 Alistipes sp. | reverse complement strand
CGATACGCCCCTGCTCGAACTTCACCGCCGCCAGGTTGGACGAGGTCTCGACCCGCCCCGGCACAGCGGCCGACATGGCGATGACGCCGTTGGGCACGCCCACGAGCGAATAGACCAGGGCGAACTGCGTGCGGGACTCCAGCACCTCGTCGACCTCGGGCATTTCGTTGAGCGTGATCCGGAAATTGGGTTCGCGCAGCCGGAATTCGGCCTCCAGGTCGGCAGCGAAAAGCTCGTAGCGCTTCTCGAAATCCTTTTTCAACCGGGCCGGCACGCCGAAGATGGCGTAGGCTTCGCGCGGAATGGCATTCCGCAGGTTGCCGCCCGAGAAATAGCTCAACCGCAGCTCGCACGACTGCATGCCGTCCCACAGCAGGCGCGCAAGGGTCTTGTTGGAGTTGACGCGCCCCTTGTCGATGTCGTCGCCCGAATGGCCGCCCAGCAGATCGGACACATCGACGCGGAAAAACGAATAGTTCTTCGGCGCCTCCTCCATGAGGAGCTTGAACGTCGCCACGGTATCGACGCCGCCGGCGCACCCGATGAAGAGTTCGCCCTCGTCCTCGGAATCGAGGTTGAGCAGATATTTGCCCTGCAACATTCCTTCTCCCAACTCGAAAGCTCCCGTGAGACCCGTCTCTTCATCGACGGTGAAAAGCGCTTCCAAGGGGCCGTGCTCGACCGACGGATCGATCAGAGCCGCCAGGGCCGCAGCCATGCCGATGCCGCAGTCGGCACCCAAGGTCGTGCCTTCGGCCCGCACCCAGCCTCCGTCGATGCGGGCGCGGATCGGATCGTTGTCGAAATCGAACTCCACATCGGAATTTTTCTCGCAGACCATATCCATGTGGGCCTGCAAGACAACGGCCGGACGTTCTTCGAATCCGGGCGTCGCAGGCTTGCGCATCACGACGTTGCCGACGGCATCCTTTTGATATTCGAGGTCATGGCGTTTGGCGAAACCGACCAGAAAATCGATGATCTTGCCCTCTTTCTTCGAGGGGCGCGGCACCTGCGTGATGGCGTCGAACTGCTCCCACACCGTGCGGGGTTCCAGATTAGAGATTTCGGACATAGGTTTAAAAATTAATTCATAGTTCATGCAGGCTTCCTCGGCCAAGCATATCGGCAGCACGCCGATCCTGCCCGAACCTTGTCCTGACAAAAATTATCTTTTGCAAAATTACGAAATTCTCGCCAACTTGCAATACGGCAATCGGGGATCGCTATACCGGCTGCCGCCCCGAAACGCCCGACGGTCATCGGGAAGAGACAGCGATTTGCGGATACGAAGAAAAAACACTAATTTTGGTTTTCGCAAACTTCGCGATCGCGATCGGGATCATCCGGTCGTTCGAACCGAAATTCGATTCATGGTTATGGATTTCAGAATAGGACACGGATACGACGTACATGCCCTGGCCGACGACTTGCGGCTGGTGCTGGGAGGGGTGGAAATACCCTACACGAAAGGCTTCGTCGCCCACTCGGACGGCGACGTGGCGATCCACGCCGTGTGCGACGCACTCTTGGGTGCGGCCGCGCTGGGCGACATCGGGCTTCATTTTCCGGACACTTCGTCCGACTATTCGGGCATCGATTCGAAAATTCTGCTGCGCCGCACGGCAGCGATGGTACGGGAAAAAGGGTACGAAATCGGCAACGTCGACTGCACGATCCGCATGCAACGACCCAAACTGCGCCCCTTCATCGACGCCATGCGCCACGCCCTGGCCGATGCAATGGGTGTAGACGATGACCGGGTGTCGGTCAAAGCTACGACCACAGAGCATCTGGGCTTCGAAGGACGCGAAGAAGGCGTTTCGGTGTCGGCGGTAGCGCTGATATTCAGGCCATAAATTCAACTTCGATGTTCAGGCCCTGAATCCGCACATCAGCACGCTGTCCCTGCCGACCGGCCCGAACCGGCAAAATGCAACCCGCCGAGCGACATCCGCGGGCGGCCAGAAATGCGGGATTCAATCCAACCTGCGGAATTTCGGATCGCCCATGCGTTTGTCCCAAAGCCATCCAACATAACGCATGGACGTTTCAGGCGTGTCGAGTGCAAGGACGGTCTCTCCGGTAACCGTGGAGACGGTCAACTCGGCATGGTACTCCTTGCCTCCATCGGCGAACCCGAACGAAACTTGCCAGGCCGATGTTCCGCGCACGGCCCGATAATCGCGGATCGACGGCGCATCGAAATTGAGCATCCCCACATATTGGGTCGGGCCGGTCTCGACGGGCAAATGCACCTCGACACGATCGACCAGCAGTCCGAAGAAGAAATAATCGGCATATATCGACCGGATCATTCCGCGGGGACGCTGCTGCATCGAATTGGGATAGAACAGATAGTTGCGCGACTGGACGATCGAATCGATGCGCGCGGCGTAGACCTCGGCGCGGTAGGCCCGGCGCTCGGGCCGGGTCATATGCCCCGCAGGCTTCTCGTAAACGGTCGTGTGTTCGGTAATGTGCACGGGCGCCTGCTGCACGGGGACGATCGTCGTCTGCGGCACGCTGTCGACCGACGCGGTGCCTATGGCGATCTGCGGGTTTTGAGCAAAAACGGCACCGGCTGCAAACAGCAGCGCGGCGCCGAACGACAAAGAAAACTTCATGTCAATATAACTGCGAAATGCTTCCCGAATACTCCACGGCGTTGTACCACGGGTTGGTGATCGTGAGGTTGGCACCGCCCGTACGGGAGAAAATCTCGAACGTGAACGTATAGGTCGACGACGAGTAAAGCGACGTGCTGAAAGTGACCATCCATCCCTCGTGGGTCTGTTCGGTGGTGTAGCCCTGAAGATCGGTGACCGTATAGTTGAGCACCGTCACGAAATAAGGCTGGACATAGCCCTTGATATAGGGCATGCAGATATCGGCCGAACCGTCCCAGATGGCGATGTTGAACGACGGGTTCATGATCTGGCGCATGGGGCCGGCCGGCTGGCGCTGCATGGTCTGGGGATTGAACTGGAAGCTGTGCGAAAGGACGATCGAGTCGACCATCTTTTCGTAATCGGCGATTCGCTGGGCACGACGCTTTTCGCGCACCTCGCGGCGCTCCTCCTTGGGCGAAAGCATCTTCTTCTGGCCGATGACCGTGACGGCCGCCACACAGAGCATCAGGCCGCAAAGGAGAATGGCTGTTTTTTTCATGGCTGTAATTGGTTTGATTACAGCCTCTCTACAATTTCGGTGCCGAAGATATTTGCAAATGAAAATTACAAGTTACGATCGTCCTACCGAAGACCCCACAGGATAAGGGTCAACAAACCTAAATATGGAGGACGACTCGGTTTCCGAGGGTTTTTACAGTCCCATTTTTTTCAGGAACTGCCCCGTATGGCTGCGGGGGTTTTGCGCCACTTCGTGGGGGGTTCCCGTGGCGACGACCTCGCCGCCGGCAGCACCGCCCTCGGGTCCGATGTCGATCAGATGGTCGGCAACCTTCACCACATCCAGGTTGTGCTCGATGACGATCACCGTATTGCCGCGGTCGACCAGTTTGTTGAGCACCTCCAGCAGCAGCCGGATGTCCTCGAAATGCAGGCCCGTCGTCGGTTCGTCCAGTATGTAGAGCGTGCGGCCGGTGTCGCGCTTGGAGAGTTCCGACGCCAGCTTGATGCGCTGGCTCTCGCCGCCCGAAAGGGTCGTACAGGGCTGCCCGAGGGTCAGGTAGCCCAGCCCCACTTCCTGTATCGCGCGCAGCTTCTGATAGATGTTCGGAATGTTCTCGAAAAACTCCACGGCCATGTTGACCGTCATGTTCAGCACGTCGTCGATCGACTTGCCCTTATACTTGACTTCCAGCGTCTCGCGGTTGTAGCGATGGCCGCCGCACGCCTTGCAACGCACATAGACGTCGGGCAGGAAGTTCATTTCGATGGTCTGCACCCCCGCCCCGCGGCACTCCTCGCAGCGGCCGCCCTTGACGTTGAACGAGAAGCGCCCGGCCTTGAAACCGCGGATCTGCGCGTCGGGCGTCGATTCGAAAAGTTTGCGGATGTCGGTGAACACGTCGGAATAGGTGGCCGGATTGGATCGCGGCGTCCGCCCGATGGGCGACTGGTCGACGACCACGAGTTTGTCGACATGCTCGACCCCCTCGACGGCATCGTATTCGAGCGGCCGGTCGAACGAGCGGTAGAGCGCCCTGGAGAGAATCGGACGCAGGGTCTCGTTGACCAGCGTCGACTTGCCCGAGCCGCTCACGCCCGTGACGCAGATCAACTTGCCCAGCGGGAATTCGACGTCGATATTTTTGAGGTTGTTGCCCCGGGCGCCGCGAATGACGATGCGCTCTCCGGAACCGGAACGCAAGCGCTCGGGAATCTCGATTTTACGGCGCCCGGTCAAGTAGTCGGCCGTAATGGAATCGGCGTGCAAGATATCGTCATAAGTGCCTGCGGCTACGATATGCCCGCCCCGGCGGCCCGCTTTCGGCCCCACGTCGACGATGAAATCGGCGGCCCGCATCATCTCCTCGTCATGCTCGACAACGACGACCGAATTGCCGGCGTCGCGCAGCTCCTCCAGACTGCGGATCAGTCGCTGGTTGTCGCGCTGGTGCAGTCCGATGGAGGGTTCATCGAGAATATAAAGCACGTTGACCAGCTTCGAGCCGATCTGCGTAGCCAAGCGTATGCGCTGGCTCTCGCCGCCCGAAAGCGACCGCGACGATCGGGCGAGCGACAAGTAGCCCAGCCCCACTTCCATCAAGAAACGGAGCCGTTCGCGTATCTCCTTGACGACCTCCTGCGCGATGCGCCACTCTTTTTCGGTCATCCGCTCCTCGACATGGGCCACCCAGCCGGCGAACTCCTCGATCGAAAAGGCCGAGACCTCAGCGATGTTCTTGCCTGCGACCCGGAACTGCAACGCCTCGGGCTTGAGCCGCGAGCCGCCGCACGCCGAGCAGGTGCGGTAGACCAAAAACTGTTCGCGCCACTTGCGGCCGCGGGCCGTATCGTCGTCCTCGCTGCGACCGATGTATTCGGCCACGCCCTCCCACAAAAGGAACTGCCGCCCCCCGGAGGGCGCCCCGAACTCCGAAAGGTCGACGGCCAACGGCTCCGGATCGCCGTAAAGCACGGCATGGAGCGCTGCCTCGGAGAAGGTGCCGACCGGATCGTCGAGCGTGAAGTCGTAGCGCCGGCCCAGCATCTCCAGCAAGGCGAAAAGCGTGTTGTTGCGGTACTTGCCCAACGGCTCGACCGCCCCCTGGCGCAGCGAAAGGTTCTTGTCGGGGATGATCTTGGCGATGTCGAAGACAGCTTCCTCGCCCAATCCGTTGCAATGGGGACAAGCTCCCTTGGGCGAATTGAACGAAAAGGTGTGCGGCGCAGGGTCTTCGAACGCCACGCCCGTGGACGGGCACATCAGATGCCGCGAATAGAACCGCTGCTGTTCGGTGCCGTAGTCGTAGAGCGCCATCGTGCCCTTGCCCTGCCGCAGGGCCTCCTTGAGCGAAGTCATGAGCCGTTCGCGCGACTCCTCGCCTGCCGTCAGACGGTCGACCACCAGGTCGATCGTATGGATTTTGTAGCGGTCGAGGCGCATGCCGGCCGAAATTTCGCGAATCTCCCCGTCGATGCGGGCATAGATGTACCCTTTCTTGGCCAAGGTCTCGAACAGTTCGCGGTAATGGCCCTTGCGCCCCTTGACGACCGGAGCCAGCAAAGCGATCTTGCGCCCTGCGAAGTTTTCGAGGATCAGTTCGGCGATCTGCTCATCGGTATAGTGCACCATCTCCTCGCCGGTGACGGACGAATAGGCACGCGACGCCCGGGCATAGAGAAGTCGCAGAAAATCGTTGATTTCGGTCACGGTACCCACCGTCGAGCGCGGGTTCTTGTTGGTGGTCTTCTGTTCGATGGCCACAACAGGGCTTAAGCCCGTAATCTTGTCGACATCGGGACGCTCCATCGTCCCGACGAACTGCCGGGCATAGGTCGAAAGGGTCTCCATGTAGCGGCGCTGCCCCTCGGCATAGATCGTGTCGAAAGCCAGCGACGACTTGCCGGAGCCGCTCAACCCGGTGACCACGACCAGTTTGTCGCGCGGAATCTCCAGGTCGACGTTCTTGAGGTTGTGCACCCGGGCACCGAATATCTTGATCGAATCTTCTTTCATCCTAATTACGCTTTCAGTTCGAAATCGTCCGCATCCTGCCATGCCGGAAACGAGTCGCGGAAGGCGCGCTGCTGGTCGAGGTCGAGCGTCACGACCATCGTCCATTCGCCGCTTTCGGCTCCCGCGACGGTGCGGCCGAGGTAATCGAGCGCCATCGAGTCGCCGATATACACCGCATCGGGATCGGTGCCCACACGGTTGACGCCGATCACATAGCACTGATTCTCGATGGCCCGGGCACGCAGCAGCGCACACCACGCATCGCGCCGCTTGTTGTCCCACGAAGCACAATAGATGATGGCGTCGTAGTCGCCCCGATTGCGGCTCCAGACCGGGAAACGCAAGTCGTAGCAGATTTGCAGCAGAAAGCGGAAACCCATGTATTCGACCACCACGCGCTCCTTGCCGGGAGTATAGTCGCGCCCCTCGCCGCCCGGACGGAACAGATGGCGCTTGTCGTACCAGGAAACCTTGCCCGAGGGTTCGACGAAAAACATCCGGTTGCGATAGGTGCCGCTGTCAAGAATCACAGCACTGCCGACGACCGCCTTGCCGTAGGTCGCGGCCCAGCGGCGCATGGTCGTCACGACCAGTCCGTCGGCC
>JAIECN010000037.1 GCA_029068505.1 Alistipes sp. | reverse complement strand
CAACTCTTCATTGGCGATTTTTAGCATTACGGCTTCTGAGAATCTTGTTTCGAGGCCAAAAGTAACAAATAAAAAATATTTTATCTATTTTTGGGCGATCAAAACACATCGAAAAACATGACCCTGAAAAAGATTGCGCTGCTGCTGGCTCTTACCGTTACGCTACGGGGAGGAGCACTGGCGCAAAACTTGATCGCGGGAGCCGACTTCTCCACCCGGTTCGACAACCGCGAATACGCCCCCAACGAATTCGGCGAGCCGCAAACGCTTTTCAGCGCCCGGCTGACCCCGCGCGTAGGAGTGGAATGGATGAAGAAAAACCGCCTGATCGTAGGGGTCGACCTGTTGCAGCACTTCGGCGACGACACGAAATTTCTGTCCAAGGCGCGACCGATTCTCTACTACCGGTTCAACACGAAAAACGTCCAGGCCAACGCAGGTATTTTCGACCGCAAGGAATTGGCGGGCGACTACTCGCGGGCGTTTTTCAGCGACTCGACGGCCTACTACCACAACCGGCTGTCGGGATTCATGGGGCGCTACGAATCGACCTCGCACCGGAAGACTTATGTGGAAATGGCCATCGACTGGGAAGGCATGTACTCCCACGAATCGCGCGAGATGTTCCGCATTCTCTCGGCCGGACGCTACACGATCGACAAAGGTTTCTATTTCGGCTATGCGTTCTCGATGTTCCACTTCGCAGGGCGCAAAGGCAACGAAAACGTGACGGACAACCTGCTGCTGAACCCCTATGCAGGCTGGGAATTCAACGCATTCCTCGATTTCGACATCCGGGCCAACCTGCTGTTCGCGCCGCAGCGCGGCCGCAGCGTCGACCACCTCTGGCGCAAGCCGTGCGGCGGCCAGCTCGACATCACGATCCGCAAATGGGGCATCAAGATCGAAAACAACCTCTACCTGGGCGAGAACCTGCAACCGCTGCGCAACTATGCGGCCAATCCGGCGACCGGGCTGACCTACGCCCAAGACGGACTCTATGCGGGCGAGAGCTTCTACGCCACGACCGAACATATCTACAACCGCACGTGGGTGGGCTACGACCGTACGTTCTTCAAAGGCACCCTGGGCGTCGAAGCGGGCATGGTCTTCCACTACGACGGCACGGCCTTGGGCACGCAGCAGGTGGTGAAGCTCACGGTAGACATCGAAAAAGCATTCAGAAAGAAACATTGAAAACATACCTCAACATGGCAGTCGAAACGAACACCGAATCCCGGGAGAAGTCGCTGAACTTCCTCGAAGAGATCATCGAAGAATCCATCGCCAAAGGCGAAAAACGCATACAGACCCGCTTCCCGCCCGAACCCAACGGCTATCTGCACATCGGCCATGCGAAGAGCATCTGCATCAATTTCGGCCTGGCGAAGAAGTACGGCGGCAAATGCAACCTGCGCTTCGACGACACCAACCCGGTGAAAGAAGACGTCGAATATGTGGATTCGATCAAGCGCGACATCAAGTGGCTGGGATTCGACTGGGCCATCGAACGCTATGCGTCGGACTACTTCGACCAGCTCTACGACTGGGCCGTCGAACTGATAAAGAAAGGCCTGGCCTACGTCGACGACCAGACGCAGGAGCAGATCCGCGAAAACCGCGGCACGGTGTCGGTGCCAGGCACGCCCTCGCCGTGGCGCGACCGCACGCCGGAGGAGAACCTCGATCTGTTCGTACGGATGAAGAACGGCGAATTCCCCGACGGCTCGAAGGTACTGCGCGCCAAGATCGACATGGCGCACCCCAACATGCTGTTCCGCGACCCGATCATGTACCGCATCATCCACGCCGAACACCATCGCACGGGCAACAAATGGTGCATCTACCCGATGTACGACTACGCCCACGGCCAGAGCGACTCGATCGAGCAGATCACCCATTCGATCTGTACGCTGGAGTTCGACGTGCACCGGCCGCTCTACGACTGGTTCATCCAGGCGCTCGACATTTTCCCCTCGCACCAGTATGAATTCGCACGCCTGAACCTCACCTACACGATGATGTCGAAGCGCAAGCTGCTGAAACTGGTGCAGGAAGGCGCCGTGATGGGCTGGGACGACCCCCGCATGCCGACGATCTGCGCCCTGCGCCGCAAGGGCTACACCCCGGCTTCGGTGCGCAACTTCGCCGAGATGGTGGGCGTGGCCAAGCGCGACAACGTGATCGACCTGGGCAAACTGGAATACTGCGTGCGCGAAGACCTCAACAAGGTGGCCGAACGCCGTATGGCGGTGCTGAACCCGCTGAAGGTGGTCATCACCAACTACGACGAGGGCAAGACCGAGCTTTTCGAAGCCGTGAACAA
This sequence comes from Alistipes sp., assembly GCA_029068505.1. Lineage (GTDB taxonomy): Bacteria > Bacteroidota > Bacteroidia > Bacteroidales > Rikenellaceae > Alistipes. The sequence goes on along the minus strand of JAIECN010000037.1, from coordinate 11,694 downwards.
CCCCGAGAACGAAGCCGCCGGGACGCGCAAGGTGCCGTTCTCGCGCGAAATCTACATCGAACGCGACGACTTCATGGAGAACCCGCCGAAGAAGTTCTTCCGCCTGCAACCGGGCGGCGAGGTGCGGCTGCGCTACTCCTACCTCATCAAATGCGAGGAAGTGGTGAAAGATGCCGAGGGCAACATCATCGAGCTGCGCTGCACCTACGACCCGATGTCGGGCGACGGCTCGTCGAGCGATGGCCGCCGCGTGAAAGGCGTGATCCACTGGGTGTCGGTCAAAGATGCCGTGGAAGCGGAAGTGCGGCTGTTCAACCCGCTTTTCACCAAGGAGAATCCGGACGACGTGGAGGAAGGGCAAACATGGGAGGACAACCTCAACCCCGATTCGATGGTCAAGGTCACGGGCTATCTGGAACCCTCGCTGCTCGAAATTCCCGTCGGGCAGGCCGTGCAGTTCGAGCGCGTGGGCTACTTCTGCCCCGACACGGACACGACGCCCGAGCATCCGGTGTTCAACCGCACGGTAACGCTCAAGGACTCGTGGGCCAAGATCAACAAATAGCCAATCTATAGGTTCACGATTTAATGCAAAACCCCTGTTGCAAGCCTGCAACAGGGGTAAATTTTCTCTTTCGAGGGGAGCGAGAACACGCATTCCGGCTCCCGCACAACAGCGGGCTGTTCCAGTACGGACGCTCCGACAACTCTTATTCTACCATATTGCCGAACGTCCGGCGCCCGAAAAGGTAACGCAACAACAAGGATCCCTTATAAATATGAAGCCGAGGCTTGGGGATGCGCGACTTTCTGATCTCACGACGCTTGGCCGCCAAAGCAGGATGCTGCCGGATGAACTCGCGCCACGCACGGAAGACCGCGCAGAAGTTGTCCCGCCGTCTCTGCGCCAAATAAGAGAAAGCGGCCAACAGATCGAGCCACGGCCGCACGAGAGCCGCCACGAACCGCTGCCCCGGAGCGGCACACTTGTAGAGCATCGCCAGATTATTGCGATGGTTGAAAAAGACCTTGGCCGGAGAATCGGTCGTGAGCGTCCCGCCGCCCAGGTGGAAAACGGTGCTCTGCGGCACGATGCGCACGCGCCAGCCGGCCAGCTGCATGCGCCAACAAAGGTCGATCTCCTCCATATGGGCGAAGAAATCGTCGTCGAAACCGCCCAAGGCATGGAACACCTCGGCCCGGCAACAAAACGCCGCACCGCTCACCCAAAAGAGATCGCGTTCGTCGTCGTACTGCCCCCGATCCGGCTCGATGGTTTGCAGAATCCGCCCCCGGCAAAAGGGATAACCTAAAAAATCGATGTAACCGCCCGACGCACCGGCATACTCGAACATCGTCCGGTCGGCGTAGGACAACAACTTGGGTGCGACGGCCGCGACGTCGGGATGGCGTTCGAAACATGCGAGCAACGGTTCGAGCCAGCCGGCAGGAGTCTCGACGTCGGAATTGAGCAACACATAAAAATCGGCTTCGATCTGCTTCAAGGCCCGGTTGTAACCTCCTGCGAAGCCGTAGTTCCGATCCAGAGTCAACACCTCGACCGACGGGAATTCGCGCCGCAGCACCTCGACCGAATCGTCTGTGGAACCGTTGTCGGCCACGACGACGCCCACGCCCGAGGGGGCGGCAGCGACGACGCTGGGCAGGTAACGCCGCAGGTGGGCGACGCCGTTCCAGTTGAGTATGACGATCTTGGCAAGGGGCATGACGGCTCTTTTCAACGTTTGTGTTTCCAACGACGATGCGACCACATCCAAAGTTCGGGCCGCTCGCAGATCATGGCCTCCAGACGGCGGACGTAACGCTCCGTGATCTCGTTTTCGGCGACCTCCTCCACGCCGTCGTAGAGCAGCTCGAACGACATGCGGTAACGGCCGCGCTGGATGCGCTCCATGCGCACGAAATAGACGGGCAGCCGGAACTTGAGAGCCAGTTTCTCGCCACCGTCGAAGAAGATCGTATCCTGGTTGAGAAACGAGAACCAATGGCTGTTGGGCCGGCGCGGCGGATTCTGGTCGGCGATCAACCCGAGCACCATGTTCTTGCCGTCGATGCCGGTTTCGCGGTGCCGCACGTAGAAACGCACGCACTCCTTCATGGCGACGGTGGTGGCGAACGACGAATTGCGCAACCGCTGGTAGAGACACTCCATAACGGGGCTGCGCAAGGGATGATAGACAGCCACGACCATCTGCGACGGCTCGAAAAGCCCCCAATAAGAACAATATTCCCAACACCCGAAATGGGCCAGCATGGCGATCCAATCGCGTCCGTGCACCCGCAGAGCCTGCTCGTCGCCCCGCTCGATGGTCAGCATCTCGCGGGCCTTGGCCTCGCTCTTATGCGCCATGTCGACCGTATCGACGAAGATCTCGGCCAGCGTGCGATAGAACCTCCGCCGGATGATCCACAACTCGGCGTCGCTCTTGTCGGGAAAGGAATTGCGCAAATTTGTCCACACGACCTTCCGCCGATAACGCAACACATAGTAGAGGAGAAAGAAAAAGACGTTCTCGACAACGTAATATTTGAACCAATAAGGCATGACCGAAAAAAGGCGCATGCCTCCCCACAAAATCTCGGCCCAAACCCTCTGGGCGGCGCTCAACTTCGGATTTTCCATAACCGCACCCCTAAGGCTCCACAAAAAGTTTCACATTATCGACCTTGGTGCGGATGCGCAACCAACGGGACAAAGTCTCCCGGTCGAACGGCCGACGGGAATCGACGGGCGTGACCACGCAGACCAGAGTCGTGTCGCCCGGCGTGCCGTCGACATCGAAAGTGATGCCCTTGGTCAGGGATATGGCCTTGACGTTGGACATCATGGTGCCCACCTCGCGCGAGATATCCTCAACCTCGACGTTGGTGACCCTGTAGCGTTTGAGCAGACCGTCCATCCGCTCGATCCGCTGGTTCTTCTCGTCGAGCAACTCGGCATAGCTCTGCTGCAAAGAAACCACATCGACCTTGTCCGACGAAGCGGCCTGCCGTACGATCAGTTCGGTATTCTCCAGCCCGTAACCGCTCAACTGCGCCCGGGCGTTGCCGATTACCTCGTCGCCCAACGATTCGCCGACCAGCAGCAACTCGATGCGCGACGGCTCGCCGCGCCGCCCGTAATGGCTGGTCGACTCGATGACGCGCGTAGAGGGGAACTGGAAAACCTGCTCGACGAAACGGTCGGCGGAAGCCTCGAACAACGAGACCTGCACCATCCGCACGCCGATGAAGACGCTGGGCACGAACGTAATCAAGGTAATCAGCAACATGGATCGCTTGACGTAACGCTCACGTCTGGGGTCGATGAACGTTTTCTTCGGATACCTCAAAAACCGCACGACGACGTAAGTCGCCAAGGCGATGAACACCGAATTGATGAAAAAGAGGTAGAAGGCACCGAGGAAAAAACGCAACTGCCCGGTAGCGATGCCGAAGCCGGCCGTACAGAGAGGCGGAATCAGCGCCGTGGCGATGGCCACGCCGGGGATGACCGTCGAAGTGCGATCCTGCCGGGTCTGGGCGACCATGCCGGCCAGACCGCCGAACAAGGCGATCAAGACGTCGTAGGTGGTCGGCGTGGTGCGGGCCAGCAACTCGCTGCTGTTGGACGAAAGCGGCGAGAGGAAGAAATAGACGGTCGACGTGACGATGGCGACGATGAACATCAACATCAGGTTGCGCAACGACTTCTTCAACAAATCGAAATCGTTGATGCCCAAAGCCAGCCCCACGCCCATGATCGGCCCCATGATGGGCGAAACGAGCATGGCGCCGATGATGACGGCGGCCGAATCGACGTTCAACCCCAACGAAGCGATCATCGTGGCGAAGATCAACACCCACAAATTGACGCCCCGGAACTCGACGCCCTTCGAAATCGATGCGACGACCTCGTCGCGCTGCGCCTTGTCCTCGTCGAGGCTGAATCTGCCGCGCAGAAAACCGCGCAGGTCGCCGATCCATGCGGCGAACGAACGCTTCATGCGACCGATATCGTTATTGTAATTTTTCATTCGGATCGATCATTTTCAAACAACGGTTCCGCGCCGTCGCCCCGGCGGACCTTGGGACGCCCGGCAACGACGATCACGAACTCGCCCTTCGGCTCGTTGGCCCGGAAATAAGCAGCGACCTCGGCGAGGGTTCCCCGCACGGTCTGCTCGAACTTCTTGGTCAGCTCGCGGGAGACGGAGACCCTCCGGTCGGGACCGAAGACCTCGGCGAACTGCTCCAGGCACTTCACCACCCGATAAGGCGACTCGTAGAAAATCATGGTGCGCTCCTCGCCGGCGAGGGCCTGCAAATGTTTCGACCGGCCTTTCTTCTGGGGCAGGAAGCCCTCGAAGCAAAACCGGTCGCAGGGGAAACCGCTCTGCACCAAAGCCGGAACGGCGGCCGTAGCCCCGGGCAGGGTCTCGACCTCGATCCCCTGCTCGACACAGGTGCGGACGAGCAAGAACCCCGGATCGGAAATGCCGGGCGTGCCGGCATCGGAAACCAGGGCGGCACTGCGCCCTGCGGCGATCGCATCGGCGACCATCCGCACGGTAGCATGCTCGTTGAACTTATGATGAGAATAAAGTTTCTTCTCGATGCCGAGGTGGCGGAGCAAAAAAGAGGTCGTACGCGTATCCTCGGCCAGAACGAAGTCGACCTCGCGCAACACGTCGACGGCCCGCAAAGTGATGTCGTCCAGATTGCCGATGGGCGTAGGCACGATATAGAGCTTGGCCATGCGCTATGCGAATTTGCGTTCGAGCAATTCCATCATCAACTTGGCGCTCTCGGAATCGGGATTCCACGCGAAACGCTCGGCGATGTAGATCATGCAGTCGTCCAGACCGGGCTGCGCGTTGAGCGCTGCGATCGTGGTTTCGAAAAGGTCGCTGTCGCCGCCGAAAAGATCGCGGATCATCGAGAACTTGTCGTTGATGCCGATCGCCTGACGCAGATCGGAAATAGGTTCGCCGTAACGTCCGAAACCGGGCGAAACGATCGTATCGGCCAACGTCTGGACATCGTGGTTGATGACCTCGCCCAAAACGGCGCCGGCGGGCACCGCAAGGTCATCCTGCAACACTTCGATATGGGCAGACTGCGGCTCAAGCATTTCCGGCGCCGGCTCCTCCTCCGGGCCGGCATCGCCGTCCGGCACAAAATATTCCGCAGCTTGAGTCGGCGCAGCCGGATCGGCAGCATGCACGAGCCGGGGTTCCTCGACCGGCTCCTCGGTATAGGCATCGAGCAACACGATTTCGGGATCGGCTCCGGCAGGCCGGGGGCGTCCGGAGACTGCGGCACGACGGGCCGGCTCCGAACTGTCGGACCGGGAAGCGGACGCAGCGAACGGCTCCTCGGTCTCGGCGGGCGCCGTATCGTAAAGCGACATGATGACGCGCTGCTTGTGGCGATGCCGCTCCATTTTGTCATCCAAGCCGAAAAGCGTAGGCGCAGCCGGCTCCGTCTGCTCCGGAACGACCGGTTCTTTCTGCTCCGGAACGACCGGCTCCGGAGCCGCTTTCGCGTCGGGTTCTTCTTCGGAGCCGGCGGTCAGATCGATGACTTCGAGAGCAGGATCGATATCGGGTTCCGCTGCGGCCTCCGTCTCCAACGAAAGCATCTCGTTGAGGTCGACCACCTCCAATTCGTCCGGCACGGCAGATTCCGGCACCGGAGCGGCCACCTCAACGGCATGCCGCACTTCCGATCCCGAAACGACAGGCTCCTGCACCTCTTCTTCGGTCTCGACGACAACAGCAGGACGCACGGTCTGCGGCTCTGCGACATGTTTTTCGACCGGAACCTGGGCAACGGGCAGCACATCTTCCGCTGCCTCAACAACGCGCGGGACCTCCGGCCCGGACGTTCCGGCCTCCGGCTCCCCGAAAGTCGGCCCGGCTTCCGGCTTCGCCCCGGACGTCTGCCCGGCACCGAAACGCACGACCTCGTAGATCGCCCGCAACTTCTCCAAGGCCCAATCCTTTTCGAGCGTGGACGCACTCTCCAAATCCGGCCAACCGCCGACCAACTCCGAGAGTTTGCGCAACTCGTCCCGTATCTCTTTCAAATCCATAAAACCTCCTTTCGGTCGAAGACAACGAACCCGGAACCTCCGGATTTCCGCCCCATTGCAAAGATAGCGCAAACCCGGAACACGCCAGGCGAAAAAGGCTCTATCCAAGCGAAATTATTTGACAAATATACAAATAATAAATCGAAAATCATTGCAATCGCCCGAAAGAATGGCGAGCGCCCGAAACCGACAATAGAAGAACCCGAAAAGAGCCGTATTTTGCACAAGAAACCGGCCCGAACGAAACATATCCACCCACAAAAAAAAGCGCGCCCGGAAAGAATCCGGACGCACGAACATCAAACGCAGATCGCGGCGCGCATCTGCGCCTTCCTGCGATTCCGACCGAAGAAAACGCCCTATGCTTCGGGCTTGCGCAGTTCGAGGAAAAGCTCGTCCAACTGCGCCGGGTCGATGCACGACGGCGCATCGAGCATGACGTCGCGGCCAGCATTGTTCTTCGGGAAAGCAATATAATCGCGAATCGACTCGGAACCGCCGAAAAGCGAACAAAGCCGGTCGAAACCGAACGCCAGACCGCCGTGAGGAGGTGCGCCGAACTTGAAAGCATTCATCAGGAAGCCGAACTGTTCCTGTGCCTTTTCAGGCGTGAAGCCCAAGCACTTGAAGATCGTAGCCTGCAACTTGGCGTCGTGGATGCGGATCGAACCGCCGCCGATTTCGGTGCCGTTGCACACGAAGTCGTAGGCATTGGCCCGCACGCGGCCCGGATCGCTTTCGAGATACTGGATATCTTCGGGCTTGGGCGAGGTGAAAGGATGGTGCATAGCGTAGAAACGCTGCGTCTCGTCGTCCCACTCGAACATGGGGAAATCGACGACCCACAGCGGCGCGAACTTCTTCGGATCGCGCAACCCCAGCTGCTGGGCCACCTCCAGACGCAAGGCGCAAAGCTGCGTAAGCGCCTTGAACTTTTTGCCGCAGAGGATGAAAACCAAATCGCCGGCCTGGGCGCCGCAACGTTCGGCCATGGCACGCACCTGATCGGGCGAATAGAACTTGTCGACGGACGACTTGACACCGCCCTCCTCGACACGGATCCAAACGAGACCCTTGGCACCGACCTGCGGCCGCTTGACGAATTCCGTCAAGGCGTCGATCTGCTTGCGGGTGTAGGTCGCGCAACCCGGAGCAGCGAATCCGGTGACATACTCGGCATCGTCGAATACACTGAAACCGTGCCCCTTGGCCAAGTCGGTGAGGTCGGCGAACTCCATGCCGAAGCGCAGGTCGGGCTTGTCCGAACCGTATTTCTCCATCGCTTCGATCCACGGCATGCGGCGCAACGGCTCTGCGAACTCGACACCCATGACGGTGCGGAACATATGCTTGGCCCAACGCTCGAAAACTTCGAGGATATCCTCCTGTTCGACGAACGACATTTCGCAGTCGATCTGCGTGAACTCGGGCTGCCGGTCGGCACGCAAATCCTCGTCGCGGAAACAACGCACGATCTGGAAATACCGGTCGTAGCCGGCGACCATCAACAACTGCTTGAGCGTCTGCGGCGACTGGGGCAAGGCATAGAACTGGTTGGGATTCATGCGGCTGGGCACCACGAAGTCGCGCGCGCCCTCGGGCGTGGAGCCGACCAGATAGGGCGTCTCGATTTCGAGGAAACCCTCGCTATCGAGGAAACGGCGGATCTCCTGGGCCATCTTGTGGCGCAGGATCATGTTGCGCTGAAGCGGAGCGCGCCGCAAGTCGAGGTAACGGTACTTCATCCGCAAGTCGTCGCCGCCGTCGGAGTTCTCCTCGATGGTGAACGGGGGCGTCTGCGCCTCGTTGAGCACGCAGATGCTTTGGGCCGAGACCTCGATATCGCCCGTAGGCATCTTGGGGTTCTTCGACTCGCGCTCGATGACGCGGCCGGTGACCTGCAACACCCACTCGCGCCCCACGCGGGCGGCCGTTTCGCGCACCTCGGCGGGGCTGTGCTCCTCGACGACGATCTGCGTCAGCCCGTAGCGGTCGCGCAGGTCGATGAAAGTCATGGCGCCGAGGTTTCGCACTTTCTGCACCCACCCGGCCAGGGTGACGGTCTGATTCACGTGGTCGGCCCGCAAGGCACCGCATGTATGGGTTCTATACATATTTTTATATAATCTTGCTTGAACTTCCGAATTGCAACCTACAAAAATACACAAAATTCGGGATTTGCGCCTTACAAATCCTGAAATTTTGAATACCCGAACACAAAACCGCCGGATGCCATTTTGCATTCGGACGTGATTTTTCGGGCGAACGTTCGACCGGAAACGCGATTTTTAGTAACTTTGGACGACCGACAAACGGAAAAACGATATGGACGAACAGCAACAGACCGACGAAAAATTCATGCGTCAGGCACTGAACGAAGCCCGCAAAGCGTTGGACGAAGAGGAAGTGCCCATAGGCGCGGTGGTAGTGGCCGAAGGCCGGGTGATCGGTCGGGGCCACAACCTGGTGGAGACGCTCGCCGACCCGACGGCCCACGCCGAAATGCAGGCACTGACAGCGGCTACGGCGACCCTGGGCGGGAAATATCTGCAACAATGCACGCTCTATGTGACCGTTGAACCGTGCATCATGTGCGCGGGAGCCATCGCCTGGGCGCAAGTCGGACGCGTGGTGTGGGGCGCCGACGACCCGAAGAAAGGATACCGCCGCTACTGCGAAACGGTTTTCCACCCCAAGACAACGGTCGGACGCGGCGTATTGCGCGAAGAATGCGAATCGCTGATGGGCGCGTTTTTTGCGTCGCTGCGCGAATAGGCGGCCCGGGATTTTGAAAAAGAGGAAATAATTTTATACTTTTGTCTCCATTGCAGCACTTAAGAACTTTTAAAATCAGGTATAAAATGAAAAAATTGTTTGTTTCGGTAATCGCGCTGCTGGCAGCCGTATCGCTCCAGGCGCAGGATGTCACGGCGATCTATAACGAAGCGGCCGCCGCATACGGCGCCAAGGACTTCGCCAACGCGGCCGCCAAGTTCGAGCAGGTCATCGACCTGGGCATGGACAACGACGATGCCGCATCGCTGGTCGCTACGGCCAAATCGACGCTTCCCAAATGTTACTTCATGCTGGGCGGCGGCGCGATGCGCGGCAAGAACTACGAAGCAGCGCTGAACAACTTCACCAAGTCGGCCGAGCTGGCCGAACTCTACGGCGACATGACGCAGATGGCCAAGTCGAACGGCTGGGTGGCGAAAATCTACCAGGTGCAGGGCGGCGACGCATTCAACAGCAAGGACTACGCTACGGCGGCCGAAATCTTCGCCAAAGGCTACAAGGCCGATCCGGACAACACGTCGATGGCGCTCAACCTGGCGATGAGCTACTGCGAAATGGGCAAGTATGCCGAAGGCATGGAAATCTATGAAGCCATCGCCGCGAAGACCCACCCCAAATACGCTGACGATGCCGCCAAAGCCAAGGAAATGATGGCGCTCTACACCAACAACAAGGTGGCCGAGATGCAGGCTGCGGGCGACTTCGCAGGCATCATCGCCATGGCCGACGCCCAGTTGGAGAAGAACCCCGAAAGCGCTCTGTTCCAGAATGTACGTCTGCAAGCCTACGCCAACAAGAAGGACTACGCCAAAGTGATCGAACTGGGCGAGACCGCAGCGGCCGCGCAGAACGACGAAGCCGACAAGTCGCTGATGTACTATCTGCTGGGCGCCGCCTACAACGCCCGCGACATGAAACCGCAGGCGATCGCTGCGTTCAAGCAGGTGACCGCAGGCCCCGCGGCCGAAAATGCTGCCGCAGCGCTGGCCGAGCTGACGAAATAACCGTCCGCAGGTTTGCGATCCACAGGAAAGTCCCGGGTTGAAACCCGGGACTTTCCTATTCCACCCGACGCCTGCGCAACATGTCCATCCCGAGCAGCGCACACCCTGCACACCGCACGGAACGCCGCCAAGGGGCGTCATCAAATTCGCGTCCGATTCTTCGATTTCCAATTTTTGGTGTATCTTTGTCGTCGGATAAAAACGACTCTCGATGGAAACCAAAACATTGCTCGACCGGATCGGCTCGTGGGTCTGGTGGCGCACGTGGCTGCTGATCTTCATAGGCTGTTCGATCATGGGCGCCGGATTCGTGCTCTTCATCAACCCCTACAACTTCGTGCCGGGCGGCGTATACGGCATGGGCATCGTGCTGCACAACATTTTCCCCTCGATCCAGGTCGGCACGTTCGGCTATATGTTCGATGTGCCGCTGATGCTCACGGCCATGTTGGTTTTCGGCGGGCAGTTCGGCACGCGCACCGTGCTGGCGGCGCTCTACACGCCGGGCTTCATGAACATCATGACCCGCATGGTCTATCCCGATGCGGCGGCGGTCGAGTCGCTCGACCCGGCGCTGCTGCTCAACGGACACCTCGATCTGTCGAACGACCTGCTGCTGACCTGCATCATGGGCGCGGTGCTCGTGGGCGTAGGCCAAGGTCTGGTCGTGCGCCAGCAAGCCACGACAGGCGGCACGGACATCGTGGGGATGCTGTTGCAGAAATTTACCGGCATCAAATTCTCGACGGGCATCTTCCTGGCCGACGGATTCGTCGTGATGTCGGGTTTGGTGGTCATCGGATTCGGTCTGGGAACGGGCCAGGCGGCGCCCAACGGCTGGATGCTGACGCTTTATTCGCTGCTGACGATCTATGTGTCGTCGCGCGTAGTGGCCTACATGCTCGACGGCGCGTCGTACGACAAACTGCTGTTCATCATCAGCGACCACCACGACCGGCTCAAGCAATTCATCCTGGAAGATTTGAACCGCAGCGCCACCTACATCAAGTCGAAAGGCATGTACACGGATGCGGCGCGCGAAATGATCTTCCTGGTGGTCAGCCGCAAGGAAGTCCGCCAAGTACAACACACGATCAAGGAGATCGATCCCCGGGCGTTCGTTGTCGTGACCGACGCCTACGAAACGTTCGGCGAAGGATTCAAGCAATTCCCGGACAAGAACGAAATACAAGCAGAATAACGGAACGAACCGTCGAAACGACCGAAAACAACCGGCCATCCGGCGATACAGCTACGGGGGGGGGCGAAAAACAAATTACGAAATTTTCAACCATACGCTTTGAATCTTGAATTAAATACCTTGCGGCCTCTTTCGGGTGCCGGACGGAAATTGTTCATCGAGACCTACGGTTGTCAGATGAACGTGGGCGACTCGGAAATCGTGGTCTCGGTAATGCAACAGGAGGGCTACGTCTACACCGAAAACCAAGAGGAGGCCGACGTGATCCTGATAAACACCTGCTCGATCCGCGACAATGCGGAACAACGCATCCGGGGCCGGCTGGCCGAAATGAAACGGCTGCGGCGCAACAAGCCGTCGCTGATCGTCGGCATCCTCGGCTGCATGGCCGAACGGCTCAAGGAACAGCTGCTCGAAGGGCCTGCGGGCGTCGACATCGTGGCCGGGCCGGACGCCTACCGCGACCTGCCGCGGCGCGTACGCGACGCCGCAGCAGGCGGCAAGGGAGGCCACGTGTTGGGCGCGCCCGAGGAGCCCTACGCCGAACTCGCCCCCGGACGGCGCGCCACGAACGGCGGGCGCGCGGTCGGCGGGGG
>JAIECN010000036.1 GCA_029068505.1 Alistipes sp. | reverse complement strand
ATTACCGGGATGCGACTACCGACATGACGCATCCCGAGGATATCGTCCGCCGGGTGGCTCTCTACCGGTTGGTCAATCTGGCCCGCGAGTACGGCGCCGATGCGGTCATCGAGCCGACCATCTCCACGAATGTCGAGCAGACCGGTACGCGCCGGATCACTTACAAGTCGACTGTCAGCGCCAAGATCATCAAACTTAAAACGGACCGTTAGTTATGAAAAGATTTTTGTCGATCCTTTGTGTCGCCGGTCTTTTGGGCTTGGTTTCGTGTGCATCTGTGAAGAACATCGTTGCTCCGGGTCCCCGCACAATCAACTTGGCGCTCACCGAGGAACCCCAAGCCAACCGCTATGTCGAGTTGGATTACGGCATCCGGCTCAACGTGCGCGATGCGCGTTCCAACAGCCGCGTGCTCCAGAAGTACGACGCCAGCGCCACCTCGCTTCCGCAGGTGCAGGTCAGCCCCGAACTCGTGTCGTTCGTTTCGGAGAGCACGCGCCGTTACATGCGTACGATGGGTTTCAACCTCGACGCCGACGTTGCGACCGATTACATGTTGACGCTCTCGATTCGTGAGTTCAACCTCAGCTTCCTGTCGGGAGTGGGGTGGTCGGCTGCCGTGCAGCTCAATGTCGAGGTCCACGATCAGGACCGCAGGTTGGTCTATCCCAATGTCGTGGCCGTCGGCCGCGCCAGCGTCGGCGGTAGCAGCAGCGATTTCCTCGCCGGGGCCCGGGCGCTGAATGCGGCCTATGCCCATGCTTTGAAGGACATCGATTGGGACCGGATCGCCTTCTTCCTCAAGCGGGCTTCTTCGCCGTCGCTCGAAAAGAACAAGCAGGTGACCGGGGCCGGCAATACGGCGCTCGAGGCGACCGTTATCCGCTGGTACATCGATTCTGCGCCCAAGGGAGCCGATGGCTCGACCCGCATCGGCTCGGCGCCCCCCGAGGTGAAGAACAACAATCAGTATTACGTGGGTTCCACTCCTTACGAGACCACCGAGACGTTCGACGTCAAGGGGCTGACGTTCAACAATTCGGGGAATGTGCAGATCGAGGTCGTCTGCGAGAAGCCGGGCTACATCACGCAGAAGAAGCGTTTCAACCTGCGGCAGGCTATCGAGCAGAAGGAGATTTCCACCAAGTTCAACCTCGTGAAAGAGGAGTAGTTTTTTCTCTCGCACAAGGTGCGAACGGTCTGCCCCTCCCCCGACACCCTGTCGGGGGATTTTTTTTGTGCCGTCAGATCGGCGGAAAAGGGGCAAGAAACGCCGATTGCCGAAAAACTTCGCGCCGGACATGTAAAAAACGGCATCCAAAAATTGTTCAGATCGAAAATAAATCGTATTTTTGTTCGTTAAATAGATCGAAATTTTTGGATACAAAATGTTGACAGAAGAAGAAAAGAATGCCGGTTTGATGGGGCGGATCATCCCCATCAACATGGAGCAGCATATGAAGTCGGCCTAAATCGTTTATTCGATGTCGGTCATCGTGTCGCGGGCGTTGCCCGACGTGCGCGACGGTCTGAAACCCGTACACCGCCGCATCCTCTACGATATGAGCGCGGAGTTGAACCTCTACTCCGACAAACCCACGCGTAAGTCGGCGCGTATCGTCGGCGACGTGCTCGGTAAGTTCCACCCCCACGGCGACAGTTCCGTCTACGACGCCATGGTGCGTCTGGCGCAGGATTGGTCGATGCGTTATCCCCTGGTCGACGGCCAGGGCAACTTCGGTTCGATGGACGGCGACTCGCCTGCCGCCATGCGTTACACCGAGGCCCGCATGAAGAAGATCACCGACGAGGTGATGGCCGACATTGACAAGGAGACCATCGATTGGACGCTCAACTTCGACGACACGATTCCCGAGCCTACGGTTCTGCCGACCAAGATTCCGTTGTTGATCGTCAACGGCGCCAGCGGTATCGCCGTAGGTATGGCTACCAACATGGCGCCGCACAACCTCCGCGAGGTCGTCGACGCCTGCTGCGCCTATATCGACAATCCCGAGATCACAGGCGAGGAGTTGTTGCAGTATGTCAAAGGCCCCGACTTCCCCACGGGCGGCATCATCTACGGTTACGAGGGCGTCCGGGAGGCCATGCTCACCGGCCGCGGCCGCGTCGTCATGCGCGCCAAGACCGAGATCGAGCATACGCCCACCGGCCGCGAGTGCATCGTCATCACCGAGATTCCCTACATGATCAACAAGGCGGAGATGATCAAGAAGATCGCCGACATGATCAACGAGAAGAAGATCGAGGGCATCTCCTACATCAACGACGAGTCCGACCGCAACGGTCTGCGCATCATCGTCATCCTCAAGCAGGATGCCGTCGCCAGCGTCGTGTTGAACACCTTGTTCAAGAATACGCCGTTGCAGACTTCGTTCGCCGTCAACAACATCGCGTTGGTCAACGGGCGGCCGCAGCTGCTCTCCATGCGCGAGTTGGTCAAGCATTTCGTCGACCATCGCCACGAGGTCGTGGTGCGGCGTGCGCGCTTCGACAAGCGCAAGGCCGAGGAGCGTCTGCACATCGTCCAGGGCCTTCTCATCGCCCAGGACAACATCGACGAGATCGTGCAGATCATCCGTTCGTCGCAGACGCCCGACGCCGCCAAGCAGACCATGATCGAGCGTTTCTCGCTCTCCGACATCCAGGCTTCGGCCATCATCGAGATGCGTCTGCGCGCCCTCACCGGCCTGGAGCACGGCAAGTTGATCGCCGAGCGCGACGAGTTGATGAAGTTGATCGCCCATTTGCAGGAGGTGCTCGACAACGAGTCGCTCCAGTTCCGGATCATCAAGGACGAGTTGATCGAAATCAAGGAGAAATACGGCGACGAGCGCCGTTCCGAGATCGTCTACGCTTCCGAGGAGTTCAACCCCGAGGATTTCTATGCCGACGACGACATGGTCATCACCATTTCGCACATGGGTTACATCAAGCGCACGCCGTTGGCCGAATACCGCACGCAGAACCGCGGCGGCGTCGGTGCCAAGGGCAGCGCCACGCGCGACGAGGACTTCATCGAGCACATCTACGTCGCTTCGATGCACAATACCATGTTGTTCTTCACCGAGAAGGGGCGTTGTTACTGGCTCAAGGTCTACGAGATTCCCGAGGGTGCCCGTTCGTCCAAGGGGCGTGCCATCCAGAACGTCATCCGCATCGAGCCGGACGACAAGGTGCGGGCCTATATCAACGTCAAGCGCCTCGACGACCAGGAATATGTAGACAATAACTACATCATCATGTGTACCAAGGACGGTACGATCAAGAAGACCAAGTTGGAGGCTTACTCGCGGCCGCGGCAGAATGGCGTCAACGCCATCGTCATCCGCGAGGGCGACCAGTTGATCGAGGCCAAGCTCACCAGCGGCGCCGCCGAGGTGATGATCGCCGCCAAGGAGGGCAAGGCGATCCGTTTCAACGAGGCTACCGTGCGTCCCATCGGTCGCGTCGGCGCCGGTGTGCGCGGCATTTCGCTGGAGGGCGACGACGAGGTGGTCGGCATGATCTGCATCGAGCCGGACGACAAGCGCGATGTGCTGGTGTTGAGCGAGAACGGCTACGGCAAGCGTACCGACCTCGACGAATACCGCATCACCAACCGCGGCGGCAAGGGCGTCAAGACGATCAACATCACCGAGAAGACCGGCAAGCTCATTTCGATCCAGTCCGTCACCGACGACAACGACTTGATGATCATCAACCGTTCGGGTCTCACGATCCGCACTTCCGTCGAGCAGATCCGTCTGGCCGGACGCGCCACGCAGGGCGTGCGGATCATCAACCTGCGCGAGGGCGACGCCATCGCTTCGGTCATGGCCGTGCCTGCCGCCGATGAGGAGCCGACCGACGAAGGCAGTGCCGCGGAGACTATCGAGGGCGGTGCGACGGAGGCTTCCGCTCCGGTGTCGGAGCAGGGCGCAGCGCCTGCCGAGGAGTAGTGAATAATGTAAAACCTTAATATTTCAGTTGTTATGAAAAGAACGATTTGGATGGCCTTGGCCGCGCTGTTGTTGGCAGTGCCTGCCGCCAATGCCCAGAAAGTGAACGAGTCGGCTTTCCTCGCCAAGATTCAGAAGAGCGACGCCGACATCGCCGATGCCAAGAAGAACATCAAGGCTTCGACGTGGATCAACCGCGGCAAGTTGTTCTGCGACATCGCCGCCGAGCCGACCAAGAACCTCTTCATCAACATGGACGCCGCCATGTTGAAGTTGGCCGTGGGCGAGCCTGCCTCCACGGGCAGCGCCGAGATCGGCGGTCAGGCGTGCGAGACGTGGGAGTATCCCTACTTCACCGCTTACATCGCCAACAACAAGCTCTTGACCTGGAAGCAGAAGAAGGCGATCGTCGCCGACGCTCCGGCCCAGGCCATCGAGGCTTACAACAAGGCTTACGAGTTGGATCCCAAGCAGGGCGAGAAGATCAAGGCCGGTTTGAAGCAGGTCAGCGATTTCTGTTCGCAGGTCGGCAACGCCGGTCTCGATTCGGGCGATTACATCGGTGCCGCCGATGCTTTCGCCGAGGCGTTCCGCGCCCAGTCCGGCCCCGCTTACGGGCAGCCCGATCCCGTGCTGCTCTACTATGCCGGTTACCTGCGCACCATCGACGGCGCCACGCATCCCGAGTCGTTCGTCCTGGGTGCCGATTACCTCAATAAGGCGCTTGACCTGGGCTATGCCGACGAGGATGGCAACATCTATTACTACCTTTTCCATTGTTACTACGGTCAGAAAGCCAACGATCCCGCTTTCGTCTTGCGTTCCAAGGATACGTTGTTGGCCGGTATTGAGAAGTTCCCCAAGAACGAGCGTATCCTCGACGGTCTGATGCAGCTCTACACCTCCGAGGAGGGCGTGGGCGATCCCGCCGACCTGGTGGCCTTGATCGATGCCGCCATCGCCGAGAATCCCGAGAATGTCGACCTGTGGTTCGGCCGCGGCCGTACGTTCTATGCCTTGAAGAACTACGACGAGAGCATCAAGTCGTTCGCCAAGGTCGTGGAGTTGCAGCCCGAGTTGTTCGAGGGCAATTACTACCTCGGTGTGTTCTACACCATCAAGGGCGATGCGTTGAACAAGGAGTTGAACGAGAAGCAGTATAGCAGCCAGGCGGCTTACGATGCCGATTTGAAGGCGGTCAACGAGGTTTACCTCGCTGCCGTGCCTTGGTTCGAGAAGGCCCACCAGATCAAGCCGCAGGATGCCGATACGCTCGAATTCCTCAAGCAGCTTTGCTTCCGTCTGCGTGACGAGGAGGGCATCATGGATAAATACAACACCTACAATACGCTTTACAAGCAGGTGAAAGGGTTGGAATAGCGAATATTCGAACCTATAGAAAAAGGGCTGTCCGATTCTTCGGGCAGCCCTTTGCATTGTCGGGGTACGAAATTTAGGCCGGTTGAAATTTGCAGGAATCTTCGTATTTGGGTTTTTATCGCGCGATCCGTCCGGAGGTGCTGCCGCCGACCAGGGCATCCACTTCGTCGACCGTAAATCGGTTGTAGTCGCCCGGCACGGTGTTTTTCAGCGCGCAGGCCGCCGCTCCGAAATCCAGCGCCTGCCCCGGCGTGCGACCGGCATAGAGCGAGTAGATGATGCCGCCCACGAATGCGTCGCCGACACCCACGCAGTCGATCACTGGTTCGATTTCGTAGACGCGCGTCGTCAGCAGACGCCCTTCGGTGTAGAGCGTTCCTGAAATGGTGTGATGGTTGGCATTCAGTACGTTGCGCAGCGCGAATACGATCGTTTTGCACTGCGGAAGCCGTTCCGCCACGCGTCTTGCCGCTGCTTCGTAACCTTCCGGAGCCAGTTCCTCGCTCGCTTCGCAGGCTTTCAGCGCCGGTACTTCGATGCCCATGACCGTGGCATATTCGTCGTCCGTGCCGAAAAGCACGTCGCATTCCGTCAGCAGCGGCACCAACACTTCTTGGGCGCTTTTACCGTAGCGCCACAGATTTTTGCGGTAGTTGATGTCGCACGAAACCGTCAGCCCCAAGCGGCGGGCTGCACGGATCGCCTCGGCGCACACTTCTGCCGTGTCGGCGCTTACGGCCGCCGCGATGCCCGACCAATGGAACCACGCTGCGTCGCGGAACGCTTCCTCCCAGTCGATCATGCCCGGCCGCAATGCGTCGAACGACGAGCCGGCTCGGTCGTAGACCACCTGCGAGGAGCGGAGCGCCGCAGCGGTTTCCATGTAGTACAGCCCCATGCGGTCGCCGCTTCGGATGATGCGCGGGGTCTCCACGCCGTTGCTGCGGAGGTCGTCCACGGCGGCCGTAGCTATCTTGTTGGCGGGCAGGCAGGTGATGAATTCGCTCCGTACGCCGTAGTTGGCTATCGACACCGCGACGTTGGCTTCGCTGCCTCCGAAGTTGGCTTCGAACATAGGGCTTTGGGAGAAACGCCGGTTTCGCGGGGGCGTGAGCCGCAGCATGATTTCGCCGAATGTGACGATTTTCTTTCCGTTTTCCATTTTCTCCGAATCTTTTTTGCAACAAGGCCCGAGAGCGGTTCCCGGGCCTCGTTCGTTTGTATGCCGGTAGCTCGGCGTAGCTCGGTCGTGTTCGGTGCTGCGCCCGGCTTGTCGAAAAAGTGCGGTTAGCGAATTACCCGTACCTTCAGCGGTTCGGCCAGAGCTGCCGTCAGGTCGGCGGCTTCCTTCTGCCATTGGGCCATGCTTTCGATGCCGCCCTTGCTCCAGCCCGAGCCGGCATAGTAGACCAGCGCTTCGCCGTCGCGGGCCGTCTTCACAGCCAGCGCATGACCCAGCGTGTCGGACAGCACATCGGCTCCGGGCAGCACGATCGACAGATAGATGTCGCCGTCGTTCGCCGGATCGGCCGAGTCCGAAGCCGCTTCGCGCAAGGCGAACCAGCCGTCGCCCTGGGCGAACTCTTTCACGTCGTGACGCACCACGCCCGCCGCGATCGGCAGTTCGGCGACACCCGTATAGCGGTTCTCCATGCGCGAGAAGCGCGAGCCGGCATCCAGCGAGATCGTCTTCACGAGCGATACTTCCTTGCCGTCGACCTCGAACGGTGCGTAGGTCAGTTCCACCGTCGTGCGGATCGGGCCGTTGTCCAGCGTGCGCTGCGAAGCATAGTTGTGGCCCATCATCCAGAATTTGCCGCCCACGAACGGAAGCGAGGCGCCGGCACCCAGCGTCACGCCCACCTTGTAGCAGTCCATGCCGTCGCCGTAGTCGTGGTGGTATTGGCCGCGGGCGTAGCGTTCGTCGATGACCAGCCGGTCGGTCGACTTTACCCATACGTCGATGCCCGGCGTGATGAGTTTCTCGGGCGAGGTCTCCAGCGCCGGGCCATAGAGGCGGTAGGCTACCTTGTCGTTTTCCCAGGCGTAGTCGTCATAGCGTTCGGGCACTTGGCGTCCGTAGGCTTTGGCCGTATAGTCTTCGCGTTCGCCCGCTACAACGGCAAAGCGGAGCGTCTCGCCGGCGGCGATGTCCGTCTGGAAAAGCAGGGCCTGCGGCTTCTCCTCTCCGGCGTAGATCGCCTGCGAGGGTACCTGCGCCCCTTCGGCGTCGAGCACCACGACGTTTTCGGGCGTCACGCCGCGCAGCGGGGCTATTTCGCTCCACGCGACTTCCACGCTCTGGGCTTCGCGCTGCGCTTGCGACGGATTGCTTACTTCGATCTGCACGCTCTGCGCGCAGGATGCGAGCGCCAGAAGTGCGGCGCCCGGGATGATTTTGCGAATCATGACGTTGAATTTTGTTTGCGTTGGTTGTGCAGCAAAATTACGGACTTTTCGCTTATGAGTCAATCGAAAATGGCAAATAATGTATGCGATCGGCAAATATTATACTTAATTTGGCGATTTTTCGTATTGGCATTTCGCAATAAATTGCTAATTTTACATATTGAAAAACTGCATACTTATCATGAAACAGTTCAACGACGACAATTTCTTGTTGCAAACGCCGGCTGCCGAGCGCCTCTACCACGAGCATGCGGCCAAGATGCCGATCATCGATTACCATTGCCACCTCATTCCCGAATACGTGGCTTCGAACCACAAGTTCGACAACTTGTCGAAAATCTGGTTGGAGGGCGACCACTACAAGTGGCGCGCCATGCGTACCAACGGCGTCGACGAGCGTTACTGCACCGGTAAGGATACCTCCGACTGGGAGAAGTTCGAGAAGTGGGCCGAGACGGTGCCCTACACCATGCGCAACCCGCTTTACCATTGGACGCACCTGGAGTTGAAGACCGCATTCGGCGTTACCGAGCTGCTCAATCCCCAGAGCGCCCGCAAGATTTACGACGAGTGTACCGAGAAGTTGCAGAAGCCCGAGTTCTTCGCCCGCGGTCTGATGCAGCACTACAACGTCGAGGTCGTCTGCACGACCGACGACCCCGTCGATTCGCTCGAACACCACATCAAGGTCGCCCAGGACGGTTTCGCCGTGCGCATGTTGCCCACCTGGCGTCCCGACAAGGCGATGGCCGTCGAGGTGCCTGCCAATTTCCGCGCTTACATGGAGAAGCTCTCCGAGGTTTCGGGCGTCGCTATCAGCAAGTTCTCCGACGTCATCGACGCACTGCGCGTGCGGCACAAGTTCTTCGAGCAGGCCGGTTGCCGCCTCTCCGACCACGGCATCGAGGAGTTCTACGCCGAAGATTACACCCAGGCCGAAATCGACGCTATCTTTAATAAGGTATACGGCGGTACGGAGCTTTCGCGCGAAGAGATCCGCAAGTACAAGACGGCCATGATGGTCGAGTTCGCCGTCATGGATCACGAGACCGGTTGGACGCAGCAGTTCCACTACGGTGCCATCCGCGATAACAATTCGCGCATGTTCAAGCAGTTGGGCCCCGATACCGGTTTCGATTCGATCGGCGACTTCACCGTCGGCAAGGCCATGTCCAAGTTCTTCGACATGCTCGACCGCAACGACAAGCTCACCAAGACCATCATCTACAACCTCAATCCCCGCGACAACGAGTTGGTAGCCACCATGTTGGGTAATTTCCAGGACGGTCGCTACGGTGCCGGCAAGATCCAGTTCGGTTCGGGTTGGTGGTTCCTCGATCAGAAGGACGGCATGGAGAAGCAGATGAACGCCCTCTCGACGTTGGGTCTCTTGAGCCGCTTCGTCGGCATGTTGACCGACTCGCGTTCGTTCCTTTCCTACCCGCGCCACGAGTATTTCCGCCGTACGCTCTGCAACCTCCTGGGCAACGACATCGAGCAGGGTCTGCTGCCCGCTTCCGAGATCGACTTCATCGGCCGCGAGATCGTCGAGGGCGTATGCTACCGCAATGCCAAGAATTATTTCAAATTTTAATCAAACTATCATAACCCTATGAAAATCGTTACTTTGGGTGAGATCATGCTGCGTCTTTCGACGCCCGGCAACACCCGTTTCGTTCAGTCCGATTCGTTCGATGTCGTCTATGGCGGCGGCGAGGCCAACGTGGCCGTGAGCTGCGCCAACTACGGCCACGATGCTTATTTCGTCACCAAGCTGCCCAAGCACGAGATCGGGCAGTCGGCCGTCAACGCGTTGCGTAAATACGGTGTCAAGACCGACTTCATCGCCCGCGGCGGCGACCGCGTGGGTATCTACTACCTCGAAACCGGTGCTTCGATGCGTCCTTCGAAAGTCATCTACGACCGCGCCCATTCTTCGATCGCCGAGGCCGATGTCGCCGATTTCGATTTCGACGCTATCATGGAGGGTGCGCAGTGGTTCCACTGGTCGGGCATCACGCCGGCTATTTCGGACAAGGCTGCCGAGCTGACCCGTCTGGCTTGCGAGGCCGCCAAGCGCCACGGCGTCACGGTTTCGGTCGACCTCAATTTCCGCAAGAAGCTCTGGACTAAGGAGAAAGCCCAGTCGATCATGCGCCCCTTGATGCAGTACGTCGACGTCTGCATCGGTAACGAGGAGGATGCCGAGTTGTGCCTCGGTTTCAAGCCCGACGCCAACGTCGAGGGCGGCGAGACCAACGCCGAGGGTTACAAGGGCATCTTCAAGCAGATGGCCGAGACGTTCGGGTTCAAGTACGTCATTTCGACCCTCCGCGAGTCGTTCTCCGCTACGCACAACGGTTGGAAAGCCATGATCTACAACGGTCAGGAGTTCTACGAGTCGAAGCGTTACGACATCAACCCGATCATCGACCGGGTGGGCGGCGGCGACTCCTTCTCCGGCGGTATCATCCACGGCTTGCTGACCAAGCCCAACCAGGGCGAGGCCCTCGAATTCGCTGTGGCTGCTTCGGCTTTGAAGCATACCATCAACGGCGACTTCAACCTCGTCTCCGTCGAGGAGGTCGAGTCGCTCGCCGGCGGCAATGCCAACGGTCGTGTGCAGCGATAAACAATTGAAAGTAAAATAATCGAAATCGGTCTGTCCGGCTCGCCCCGTGACTCTGACAGGAGTACGGGGCGAGGCTCCGGCTGCGGAAGCCCGGCTTTCGGGTTCGTCCCGGCATCGGAATCCGAGACCCGGAAGAATCCGGGCGTGAGGGCGGGAGCGCCCGCAGGCCGATCCTGTTAAAATGTTTGAATAATGGCTCGTTTTTCTAAATTGCAGGTTATGGAAGCCATCGGCAAGACCGGTATGGTTCCCGTGTTCTATCACTCCGACGCCGAGATCGCCAAGCAGGTGTTGAAAGCCTGCTACGACGGCGGTGTCCGCGCGTTCGAGTTCACCAACCGCGGCGATTTCGCTTCGGAGGTCTTCATCCAGTTGGTGAAGTTCGCCGCCAAGGAGTGCCCCGAGATGGTGTTGGGCATCGGTTCGATCGTCGACGCCCCCACGGCCGCCCTTTACATGCAGTACGGCGCCAACTTCGTCGTCGGCCCCTATCTGAATCCCGAGGTCGCCAAGGTCTGCAACCGTCATTTGGTGCCTTATACGCCTGGCTGCGGTTCCGTTACCGAAATCGGCACGGCCCAGGAGCTGGGATGCGACCTGACGAAGGTCTTCCCCGCAGGCAATGTCGGCGGCCCCTCGTTCGTCAAGAACGTCAAGGCTCCGCTGCCTTGGTCGAACATCATGGCTACGGGCGCCGTCGAACCTACCGAGGAGAACCTCACGGCTTGGTTCAAGGCCGGGGTCTATTGCGGCGGCATGGGGTCGCAGCTTTTCCCCAAGGAGGTGCTCGCCGCCAAGGATTGGAAGGCCGTTACCGAGAAGTGCCGCTTCGCTTTGGGCGTCATCGCCACCGTACGCGGCAAGTAGCTTTCGCCGAAGGCTTCCGCGTTCCGTCTCGGGGCGCGGGAGTTCTTCGTCGCACGGCGTCCGTCGACGTCTCCGATTTACCCTAAACTTTTAACCGAAAATCTAAATGACTGATATCAAAAATAAGATGACGAACTGGCGTTGGTGGATGTGCCTGCTGCTGTTCGTCGCCACGACGGTCAATTACCTCGACCGCCAGGTACTTTCGCTCACTTGGAAAGACTTCATCGCTCCCGAGTTCCACTGGACCGATTCCGACTACGGTACGATTACCGGTTTCTTCTCGATCTTCTACGCCGTCGCCTGCTTCTTCGCCGGCAAGTTCGTCGATTGGATGGGCACCAAGAAGGGCTACCTCTGGGCCATCGGCGTCTGGTCGCTCGGCGCCTGCCTGCACGCAGGTTGCGGGTGGGCCACGATGCACATCGAGGGTTACGACTCCCTGGCTTTGATGACCGCCGTGGAGGCCGGTTCCAACGCGGCGCTCGCGATCGCTACGGTCAGCGTATGGCTGTTCCTCGCATGCCGCGCCATTCTCGCCCTCGGCGAGGCCGGCAACTTCCCCGCCGCCATCAAGGTTACCGCCGAATACTTCCCCAAGAAAGACCGTGCGTTCGCCACTTCGTTGTTCAACGCCGGCGCTTCGGTCGGTGCGTTGATCGCTCCGCTGACCATCCCCGTGTTGGCTTCGGCTTGGGGTTGGGAGATGGCTTTCATCATCATCGGTGTGCTGGGCTTCGTCTGGATGTTCTTCTGGGTTTTCATGTACGATAAGCCGAGCGAGTCCAAGTTCGTCAACCAGGCCGAACTCGATTACATGTTGCAGGACGAGAAGGAACAGCCCGCCGAGACGAAATCCGTTGCCGAGGAGAAGACCATCCCGTTCATCAAGTGTTTCGGTTACAAGCAGACTTGGTCGTTCATCGTCGGCAAGTTCTTTACCGACGGCGTGTGGTGGTTCTACCTCTTTTGGGCACCGGCTTATTTCTCCGAGTGCGGTTATTCGATGGAGACTACCATGGGTAAGATGCTCGTCTTCGTGCTCTACCTCATCGTTACCGTCATTTCCATCGGCGGTGGTTATCTGCCCAAGTTCTTCGTCGAGCAGAAGCGCATGGAGCCTTATTCGGGCCGCATGCTCGCCATGTTGATCTTCGCGTTCTTCCCCCTCTTCGCGCTTTTCGCGCAGCCTTTGCAGGGTTTCTCTGTCTGGTTCCCCGCGTTGATCATCGGTATCGCCGGCGCCGGTCATCAGGCTTGGTCGGCTAACCTCTTCTCGACCATCGGCGACATGTTCCCCAAGTCGACCATCGCCACGATCACGGGCATCGGCGCCATGGCCGGCGGTGTCGGTTCGTTCCTCATCAACAAGGGCGCCGGCATGCTCTTCGATTACTCGGCCGCCCGGGGCGCCGACTTCTCGTTCTTCGGTTTTTCCGGCAAGCCTGCTGGTTATATGATCGTCTTTTGCATCTGTGCCGTGGCCTATCTCTTGGCTTGGAGCATCATGAAGGCGCTCGTGCCGAAGTACAAGCCGATCGAACTCAAATAGTACTGTTAAAATCGTAAAACGCAATATTGGTTATGATCAAAGAATTAAATAAGTCGACCGTCGCCAAGACGGAGCGTCCCGTGAAAATCCTCCAGTTCGGCGAGGGCAATTTCTTGCGTGCGTTCGTCGATTGGCAGATCGACATCGCCAACGAGAAGGGCGTCATGAATGCAGGCGTGGCCATCTGCCAGCCTATCCTCGATCCCGAGCACAAGGTGCTGGGCATGATCGACATGCTCCACAAGCAGGACAACCTCTACCACGTCTACCTCGAGGGCATCGAGAACAAGCAGCCCAAGAAGGACGTGCGCCTGGTCAAAAGCGTCATGGATTCGTTCAATCCCTACGTCGACTACGCCCGTTACGAGCAGTACTTCCTCTCGCCCGAGTTGAAGATCACCATCTCCAACACCACCGAGGCCGGCATCCGTTACGAGGAGGGCGACGACCTGACCGCTTGCCCGCCCAAGTCCTATCCCGCCAAAATGACGGCCCTGCTCTACAAGCGTTTCAAGCACTTCAACGGCGACCCCACGAAAGGTCTCTGCATCATCTGCTGCGAGTTGATCGAGAACAACGGTTCCACGCTCCACGAGTACGTCATCAAGCATGCCGAGTACAACAAGCTCGGCCAGGACTTCATCGATTGGGTCGAGAAGAATTGCCACTTCTGCGATACGCTCGTCGACCGCATCGTGCCGGGCTTCCCCCGCGATACGATCAACGAGATCAAGGAGGAGATCGGTTACGACGACAACCTCGTCGTCAAGGCCGAGTTGTACCACTTGTGGGCCATCGGCGGCCCCGGTTATAAGGAGGTCATGAAAGAGCTGCCCCTCGACAAGGCCGGCCTGCATGTCATCTTCATGCCGTCGATCAAGCAGTTCCGCGACAAGAAGGTGCGCATTCTCAACGGTTCGCATACCGGCATGGTGCCCATCGCCTTGCAGATGGGTTGCGAGACCGTCATGGATGCTTTCAATACGCCCGCCATCGAGAAGTTCATCAACGACATGGTCGCCCAGGAGGTCATCCCCATGATCGAGGAGGATCAGGAGGAGTTGAAGCAGTTCGCCGCCAGCATTCTGGAGCGTTTCTACAACCCCTACATCAAGCACATGTTGAAGTCCATTTCGCTCAATTCGCTGTCGAAATGGGAGGCGCGCAATTACCCGACGGTCAAGGACAATTGGTTCAAGGCCAAGCGCATCGCCCAGCACGAGTGC
>JAIECN010000035.1 GCA_029068505.1 Alistipes sp. | reverse complement strand
CGGCATGCCGCGTTCGATGTTGGTCTGGCGGTCGCGGTTCAGGAAACTTTTGCTCTCCTGCTGGGCGTTGGCCGTAGTAACCTCTTCGAGCCACTCCGTTTTGGGACGTGCATTGTCCGACGTGATGATTTCGATCTGGTCGCCGTTGTTGATCTGCGTCGTGATCGGTTCGAGCTTGTGGTTGATTTTGGCGCTTATCGCGCTGTTGCCGATCTTCGAGTGGATGTCGTAGGCGAAGTCGAGGGCCGTTGCTCCGAACGGCAACTTGCGTGCTTCGCCTTTCGGCGTGAACACCACGATTTCAGAGGTGTAGAGCGATAACTTGAAGTTGTCCAGGAAGTCTACCGCACTCTCCGTCGGGCTGTTGAGCGCCGCCCGTATCTGCCGGAGCCACTTGTCGAATTCGTCTTCGTCTTGCGAAATCGTGGCATGCTTGTATTTCCAGTGGGCTGCGAATCCGCGTTCGGCGATGTCTTCCATGCGTTGCGTGCGGATCTGCACCTCGACCCATACGCCGTCCGGCCCCATGACCGTAGAGTGGAGCGCTTCGTAGCCGTTGGCCTTGGGCATCGATATCCAGTCGCGCAACCGGTCGGGCTTGGGAGTGTAGATGTCCGTGATGGTCGAGTATATTTGCCAGCACTGGGTCTTCTCCGAGGGGAACGGCAGCGGTTTGAAAACGATGCGTATGGCGAAGAGGTCGTATATCTCTTCGAAGGGGATTTGCTTGCGCTGCATCTTGCTCCAGATTGAGTAGATGCTCTTCACGCGCCCCGAAATCTCGTAGTTGAAGTTGTCGCGGTTGAGCGCCTCGATGATCGGGGCGCAGAATTTGTCGATGAATTCTTTGCGGACGGCTTCGCTCTCCTGGAGTTTCTGCGTGATTTCGGCATATTGCTGCGGAAAGCGATACTTCATGCAGAGGTCTTCCAGCTCGCTCTTGATCGAGTAGAGGCCCAGCCGGTAGGCCAGCGGTGCGAAAAGGTAGATCGTCTCGCCCGTGATCTTGATCTGCTTGTTCATGGGCATCGATCCCAGCGTGCGCATGTTGTGCAGGCGGTCGGCGATCTTGATCAGAATCACCCGCACGTCGTCCGAGAGGGTCAGCAGCACCTTGCGGAAGTATTCGGCCTGTTCCGAGGTGTCGGCGTTGAACACGCCCGACATCTTCGTCAGTCCGTCGACCATCGACGCGATCTTCGGCCCGAAGATGCGTTCCATGTCCTCGACCGTGTACTCCGTGTCCTCCACCACATCGTGCAGGAGCGCCGCCACGACCGATTTTACACCCAGACCGATCTCGTCCACCACGATCCGGGCCACTGCGATAGGATGCAGGAGGTACGGTTCGCCCGAGCGGCGCCGTACCCCTGCGTGAGCTTCCTTGGCCAGGAAAAAGGCACGCTTTATGAAATTCCAGTCCTCGTCGTTCTTGCAGATTTTCGTGCACGAGAGCAACAGGGCGTCCCATTCTTCCTTGATCAGGGCTTCATCCTCGGCAGTGTATCCCATAGTTTATTCTTTGGGGTTCTTCATCGCTTCGCGCACCTTTTCTTCGATTTCGGCCGCGAGCGCCTCGTCGTTCTTCAGCAGTTCCTTGACCGCATCGCGGCCCTGGCCGATCTTCTTGTCGCCGTAGGAGAACCACGAGCCGGCTTTCTTGATGATGCCGTAATCGACGCCCAGATCAAGAATTTCGCCAATCTTCGATATGCCCTCGCCGAACATGATGTCGAACTCCGCACGTTTGAACGGGGGTGCCACCTTGTTCTTGACTACCTTGACCTTGGTGCGGGTGCCCAACTGCTCCTCGCCGTCCTTGATTACGGACATGCGGCGGATGTCGATGCGCACGCTGGCGTAGAACTTCAGTGCGTTGCCGCCCGTCGTGGTCTCCGGATTGCCGTAGACGATGCCGATCTTGTCGCGCAGCTGGTTGATGAAGATACACACGGTCTTGGTCTTCGAAATGCTCGACGTCAGCTTGCGCAGCGCCTGCGACATCAGACGGGCCTGGAGGCCCATCTTCGAGTCGCCCATTTCGCCTTCGATTTCGGCCTTGGGAGTCAGCGCGGCCACCGAGTCGATCACGATGATGTCGATGGCGCTCGACCGGATCAGCGAGTCGGCGATTTCGAGCGCCTGCTCGCCGTTGTCGGGCTGCGAGATCAGCAGGTTGTCGACGTCGACGCCCAACTTCTGGGCATAGAAGCTGTCGAAAGCGTGCTCCGCGTCGATGAAAGCCGCGATGCCGCCCGCTTTCTGCGCCTCGGCGATCGCGTGGATCGCCAGGGTCGTCTTGCCCGACGACTCGGGGCCGTAGATTTCGATCACGCGTCCCTTGGGGTAGCCGCCCACGCCCAGCGCCGTGTCGAGCGTAATCGACCCGGTGGGGATCACGGGAATTTCGTTCACTTCGGTGCTGTTCATGCGCATGATCGAGCCTTTGCCGAAGTCTTTCTCTATTTTCTCCATCACCGCGTTCAAGACTTTCAGCTTGTCCGCGTTCACTTGTGCTTTTTCTGCCATTATGGTTGAATTTTTTTTGATTATTTGCTTTGTTGCGAATGCCACTCCAAGATTTGTCCGTAGTGGTTCTTGGTGTCTACCTTGTCGAAAATCTTCTCGATGCGACCCTTTGCGTCGATGATGAACGTCGTGCGCAGGATGCCCATGTATTTGCGTCCGTACATCGACTTCTCGGCCCATACGCCGTAGGCTTCGGCCACCGAATGGTCGGTGTCGGCCAGCAGCGTGAAGTTCAGATCGTGCTTGGCGCAGAAGTTCCGGTGCGACTTCTCACTGTCGGGGCTTACGCCTATGATGCGGAACCCTTGGCGTGCCAGCTCGGCCTTGCCGTCGCGCAGGCTTTGCGCTTCGAGCGTGCAGCCAGAGGTGTTGTCCTTCGGATAGAAGTAGAGGATCACGCGCTGACCGCGCAGATCCGCCAGCGTCAGCGGTTCGCCGTTCTGGGTTGTCGAGCGGAAGTCGGGCGCTGCCTGGCCCGGTTGCAGTTCGGTCATGATTCGGTTCGCAAAATAAACGGTTTCTGAATGGAGTTCGCGTGCAGGCCGAAAGCCGTGCCGGCTACCCTATTTTCTACAAAGATAGTAAAAATCTTTTTCGTATGATGCCTTGCATTCTTCTTTTTCGCGCTTCAGTCCCAGGCGTAGGTCACTTCGATCTGTTCGTTGAATTCTTCCTGCGTGGCGTTGAGTCTTTTGTGGCAGGCCGGACAGCGGATGGCCGTCTGGGTCTCGACGAAATCGTCGCCGCAGCCGATGCAGGGCGGCAGGATGCCGTAGCCCGGCTGCATGTAGTGGTCGAACTGCGTGCCGCAGTGGCGGCATCTGATTTTGTAGGCTGTTCCCATCGTTCTTGGTTTTTGTCGGTTTGTTTTCTTGCGGTTTTTCGGCTTCGGCAGAGCGATCGTCTCTGCTCTTGGCTTGATAACCTTTCACGATGCAAAGGAACAACCTGTGTGCGACAAGTTGTGACACAATTTTTGGAAGGGCGTTTTTTTTGCGAAAAGTATGCAAGAAAGGGCGGCGGCTTCGATTCAAAGTTTTCTTGCCATTTCGAATTGTTTGCCTTTGAGTTGGAAATTCGCCGAACGAAGGAATTGCGTGAGGGGTTCGCAGGCGATGTCGGTGTTGATGACCTTGACCGTATCGGCTGCGATCGTCCCGAGCGCATGGTGCAAGAGCGCCGAGCCGATGCCCTGCCGGCGGTACCGGGGGCTGACGGCCAACTGCGCGATGTCGCCCGAGGAGGGTTCGCAGATGCAGTAACCCAACGGTTCGTCGTCGTGGAAAAGCCCGAATGCGGTCAGGTCGCCTCCGGCTCGGGCGACCGATCCGTCGTCGTTCTGCCAGGAAGGGCGGAAATCGAGGAAACCGGCGAGCCGGCGGACGGTATCGAGGTCGATCGGACGGAACGCGTGGGGAAATGCAGGCTGTTTTTCAGGGGGATGCACCTTGCACTTTTCCTGCCCGAAATAATTGAATTCGCGCGTCGTTTCGAAGCCCATCTTGCGATAGACGGCAAGGGCCGCAGGGTTGTGCTGGAGTACTTCCAGCAGATATTGCCGGATGCCTGCCGCTTGCAGATGCGGGATCGAACAAGTGAAAATCCGTGCAGCCAGCCCTTGGCCGCGATAAGCCGGCAAGGTGCCCGTACCGGTGTCGTAGGCGGTCGGCAGACCGTTGCAGGAGCCGATACCGTTGAAGGTGAAAGCTGCGATGCGGTCTCCGTCGAATGCCGCGAACGAGAGGTCGGGCGCGAAGCCCCGGCGGCGGAGCATCTTGCGCAGTTCTTCGCGCCCGGGGTGGATTTCGTAGTCGGCGAAGGCTTGGGCGAATGCTTCGTAGAGGGTGCCGAAGTCGGTGCCGGCCAGAGAGCGGATTTCCATAATGCGATGTTTCAGAGTGCGTTTTCGGCCATGTAGCGGCGCAGGTGCGCCACCAGTTCGGGCGAGTCGACAATGCGTATGTCGTCCAGGAGTCCCGCCACGAAGCGGCCGATGCCCGCCATGCCGGCCACTTCGGTGTCCAGCAGCCAGCGCCCCTGCTCCAGCGGCCGGATGTCGCGCTCGGCCAGCGGATATTCCTCGCACAGCAGGTTGTAGGCCAGCATGCCCAGTTCGAGCCGCACCCGATGGCGCGCAACTCCGTGGATGCGGAATGCGTCGATGAAGCCCTCGCGATGTTCTGCGGTGTGTTGCCATGCGCCATCGAGGGTTACCGAGCCGATGCGCGAGGTTTTGAACAGCTTGTTCGTTCTGTCTTCCAGGTCGAGACACCACACCTGCACATAGTTCGTCGTAAAAGCGAACGGTTCCACCTTGCGGTCGCGCACTTCGCCGCCGTGGGCCGACTGGTAGCCGTGCAGGGTCGCCTGGCGCTGTTCTTCGATCGCTTCGATCAGGCTGCGGATGTTCGGTGCGTTTTTGCCGCGCACCACCGTGTCGGCCAGCGTCTTGTTGTCATAGACCGAGTAGAGCTTGCGTTTGAGGTTCTGCTTGAGCAGGTTCGTGTCGTCGATGTTTTCGATCGCGCTTTTCAGGATCACAGCCTCCTCCTCGGTGAAGTGCACCAGCTGGGAGATGTCGCGGAAATGGGGCGACTCCTTGTCCAGGCGGATGCAGTCGCCTGTTTTCTTGATTACGAATCCCGCTTCGCGGAAGGTGTCGATGTAGCGGTAGACCGTGCGGCGCGACATGGAGAGCCTCTCGGCCAGTTGGTCGACATTGTAGGTCGTATTGGCCGTGAGCAACTTCATCAGTCGCAGCAGTCGTTCGAGTTTGGGTTGATCCATGAGACGAAGGTACGAATAAGTCGAATACAAAACCAAACTTATTTGGATTTTGTTGAGATGGAGTATCTTGGGCGAAACCGAAATATGAAAAGCCACGACACCGTTCTGTCGTGGCTCATGAATTCCATCGGTAAGTGGCGACTTTTGTGTGCGTCGGATCCGAGGAGCTTCTTTTAGTGCGCCAATATTTTTTTCTCGATCTCTTCGACCTGGTTGCGGAACGACTTGTCGGTTTCCAGCAGGTTCGTCACCGCCTTGCACGAATGCAGCACCGTCGCATGGTTGCGGCCGCCGATCGACGCACCGATGGTCGTGAGCGGCGCCTTGGTGTGTTGCTTGGCCAGGTACATGGCGATCTGGCGCGCCTGGGCGATTTCGCGCGTGCGTTCGGTCGAATTGAAGCGGGCGAAGTCCAGCTCGAAGTGCTTGCACACCACGTCGATGATGTGGTCGATCGTGATCTCCTTCTGGTAGAGTTTCACGTAGACTTTCAGAATCTCCTTGGCCAGCGACGGGGTGATCTTGCGGCCCAGGAACGAGGCATTGGCCACCAGCGACGAGAGCGCACCCTCGATTTCGCGCACGTTGGCCGAGATGTTGTCGGCCAGGTAAGCCACCACTTCGTCCGATATCTGGGCGTTCAGACGCTGTGCCTTGGCCCGGATGATCTTGAGTTTGGTTTCGTAGTCGGGCGTGTCGAGATGCGTCGAAAGCCCCCACTTGAAGCGGGTGAGCAGGCGCTGCTCGATGTCCTTCAACTCCACGGGCGGCTTGTCCGATGTGAGCACCAGTTGCTTGCCGGCCAGTTGCAGGTGGTTGAAGATGTTGAAGAACGCGTTCTGCGTGCCCGTCTTGCCCGTCAGTTCCTGGATGTCGTCGATGATCAGCACGTCGATCATCTGGTAGAAATGGATGAAATCCGGAATCTCGCCGTTCTTGTATGCGGTCTGGAACTGCGCCTGGAACTTGTTCATCGAGACGTAGAGCACTTGCAGCTCGGGGTGGCGCTGGCGCACCTCATGGCCGATGGACTGCACGATGTGGGTCTTGCCCAGTCCCGAATCGCCGTATATATATAAGGGGTTGAACGGCGTGTTGCCCGGGTCGACCGCCACGGCCATGCCCGCCGAGCGGGCCAGCCGGTTGCATTCGCCCTCGATGAACGTGCCGAACGTGAGGTTCGGATTCAGCTGCGGGTCGATGATGATCTTCTTGAGTCCCGGAATTACGAAAGGATTCTTTATATTTGCGGTGTCGGTCTGGGTGTTGAACCGCGAAATGGCCGTTGTGTCGGCATCGGCCGCCACGCTCACGGGCGCCGCCGCACGGGGTACCGCATAGTGCAGCCGGGTCTGCTGGCCGTAGAGCTGCGAGATGATCGGCTTCAGGAACGGGATGTAGTTCTTCTCGATCTGATGGACGTAACTCTCGTTGGGCACCTTCAGACGCAGCGTCGTGCCGTCGAATTCGAGCGGTACGATGGGCTGGAACCACTTCTTGAACTCCTCGGCGGAAGTCTGCGCCTTGATGCGGTCAAGGCAGTTCTGCCACATATCGCTATATGTCTGCGTGTTGGTCAACATGATGGGGGTTGCACTATTTTTGATGCGACAAAGTTGTGAATAAATTCGCAGAAAAAAGATCGGAAATCGGTTGCAAATAATCTTTTTTTATATATAGAAAAACAACGTTTTCCGGAACCGAAATTTTAACTCGCTGATATTGAATAATCGAATTTTATTTAGTATATTTGCATATAAAATTTTTAGAACGGATCGATTTCTACCTATAAATAAAACTAATGAATCTTATGGCAAACGAAGTAGAACAACTGGTGCTGCAAAAGGCGCAGTCGTGGCTCGACGGTCACTATGACGAAGCGACCAAGAAGCAGGTCAAGTATTTGATGAACAATGATATGAAGGAACTCGTCGAGAGTTTCTACAAAGACCTCGAATTCGGTACGGGCGGTCTGCGCGGCATCATGGGCGTGGGGTCGAACCGCATGAACATCTATACGGTGGGCGCTGCGACGCAGGGCTTGGCCAACTACCTGAAGAAGAACTTCGCCGGCGAGCGCATCCGCGTGGCCATCGGCCACGACAGCCGCAACAATTCGCGCATGTTCGCCGAGCGTGTCGCCGACATTTTCGCATCGAACGATTTCGACGTTTTTCTGTTCGATTCGTTGCGTCCGACGCCCGAGTTGAGTTTCGCCATCCGCGAGTTGAAATGCCATTCCGGCGTCGTCGTCACGGCTTCGCACAACCCCAAGGAGTACAACGGCTACAAGGCCTATTGGACCGACGGTTCGCAGGTGACTGCGCCACACGACAAGAACATCATCGCCGAGGTGGAGAAGATCACCGACGTCGACATGGTGCTTACGGGCAAGAATCCCGGCAACATAACGATCCTCGACGAGAAGTTCGACGAGATCTATTTAAATAAGGTGCACGAACTCTCCCTCTCGCCCGAGTGCGTCGAGAAGCACCGCGACATGAAGATCGTCTACTCCCCCATGCACGGCGCCGGCGTGCGCCTGGTGCCCGCTTCGTTGAAGAAGTTCGGGTTCACCAACGTCATCATGGTCAAGGAGCAGTCCGTCATCGACGGCAACTTCCCCACCGTCGAGTCGCCCAATCCTGAGGAGCGCAAAACCATGTCGATGGCCATCGACCTTGCTGCCAAGGAGGGCGCCGACCTTGTTTTGGCCACCGACCCCGACTCCGACCGCATCGGCGTGGCCTTGCGCAACAAGAAGGGCGAATATGTTCTCCTGAACGGCAACCAGACTCTGGTGCTGTTGATGAGTTACCAGCTCACTCGCTGGGCTGAGCTGAACAAGCTCGACGGCAAGCAGTACGTTGTCAAGACCATCGTCACCTCGCAGATGGCCAATGCCGTGGCCGAACACTTCGGCGTCAAGTGCTATGATTGTCTGACCGGTTTCAAGTATATTGCCAAGATCATCCGCGAGAACGAGGGCAAGGCCAAGTATATCGGCGGCGGCGAGGAGTCGTTCGGCTACCTGGCCGGCGACTACGTGCGCGACAAGGATGCCGTGTCGGCCTGCTCGCTCGCAGCCGAGGCTGCCGCCTGGGCCATGGATACGATGGGGCTGACGCTCTATGAGTGGTTGCAGGAACTCTACGTCAAGTATGGTTTCTACCGCGAGGGCCTCGTGTCGGTTGTCCGCAAGGGCAAGGAGGGCGCCGAGCTGATCCAGAAGATGATGGTCGACTTCCGTGCTACTCCGCCCAAGACGATTCTGGGTTCTCCCGTCGTGAAGATCAACGACTTCCTTTCTTTGGAGCAGACCGACGTCAAGACGGGCGCCAAGACGCCTATCGAGCAGGACAAGAGCAACGTTTTGCAGTGGTTCACCGAGGACGGCACGCTCGTTTCCGTGCGTCCGTCGGGCACCGAGCCGAAGATCAAGTTCTACTTCGGCGTCAAGGCTCCGCTGGCTTCCGTCGCCGAGTTCGACACGACGCTTGCCCAGCTCGACGCCAAGATCGAGGGCATCAAGAAAGACCTCAAGCTGGAATAAAACACCTTGTTTATTTTCTCCCGGCATCCGCTTTTCGGCGGGTGCCGTTTTTTTTTTAGGCTATCTTGCTGCAACCGATTATTTGTTTATTTATCGTAAAAAACGTACTGAAAATATCTATTCACTAAAAAAAACAGCTGGATGTATCCAGCTGTTTTTCATTTACTTACATTCTTAAAATACATTTTCTTCCCCAAAAATTTGCGGGGGGGGGAATTTTACTACCTTGCCGCATGAACAATAACCAAAACTCTTTACAATCATGAAGAAATGCTTACTTTTGGCGGCCATCGCCGGCTGCTTGGCGTTCGCAGGATGCGACAAGGATGACCTGGATGCACCGGATTCTTTGGCCGGTACCGTTTGGGAAAATATCGAACAGGAGGATGGAGTGACCGTCTGTTACGATATCATCGGGTTCAAAGAATCTACCTTTGCCTGGACCGGCTGGGAGGGCAATATGAGTAATGCTCAATTCAGTACCGGGAAGTATACGTATAATCCGCCGGTTGTCGTATTGATTGAAAAATACGGCTCTTCGGAGGGGCGTGTAAATGGAAAAACGATGATAATAGGTGAAAAGAAATACACTTTGAAAGAGTAATCGAAGGCCGGGCATCGCCCGGCCTTTTTTTCGCCCGCCTTGCGAGGTGCTTGCGACGCGGCAATCTCTCTTGTCCGGCATGCGCTCTCCGACCGCCTTGTCGCAATTCGAATAGGCGCCGAACCGGTCTTGTTATTTGGGTGCGAGTGAGCACCGCGATGAATGGGATTCGCGCCCTTATCGGGTCAGTTTTTCGTTCGCCTTGTGGCGGGCTTTGTCGCGGGCCGTTTTCTTGGCGAAGTTGGCTTCGAGGGCAGCCGTGAGGTCCACGCCCGTCTGGTTGGCCAGGCACACCAGCACCCACAGCACGTCGGCCATTTCGTCTGCTAAATCGTTTTTCTCACCCTCCTTGAACGACTGGTCGCCATAGCGGCGCGCTATCACGCGGGCTAACTCCCCTACTTCTTCGGTCAGACATGCCATGTTGGTCAGTTCCGAGAAGTAGCGCACGCCGTATTCTTTGATCCACGTATCGACTCGCTCTTGCAGTTCCTTGATTTCCATTGTTTTCTTGTATTTACTTGCGAGCCGCAGACTCCCGGCGCGGAGGCTCGCAGTTGCTTGCACTGCAGCCTGCGGCTCTTCCCGTCAAGCAGAAAATCCGCCGATCCTGCCCTACTTCACTCTTATGATGTTCAGTCCGTCGCGGATCGGTACGATGACATTCTCCACCCGCGGGTCTTCCACCGCCATGCGGTTGAACTCCAGCAGCGCCTGCGTGTGGCGGTCGTTGGGGGCTACGGGTTCCACCACTTTGCCCGACCACAGAATGTTGTCGGCGATCAATATCGTTCCGCTGTGTACCAGAGCCTTGCCGCCCCCGTCGCCCATCAGCATCCGGTAGTAGGCCGGATATTCGCGTTTGTCGCCGTCGATGAATACAAGGTCGAATTCCGTGTCCAAGGCCGGCGCTATGTCGAGCGCCGAGCCGATGTGCAGCCGGATTTTCTCCCCGTGGGGCGAGCGGTCGAAATAGCTTTGCGCCATTTCTTCCAATTCGTCGTCCACCTCCACCGTATCGAGCCGGGCGCCTTCTTCCAATCCCGCGGCCATCGAGAGCGCCGAGTAGCCCGTGAAAGTGCCGATTTCCAACACGCGTTGCGGCCGCAGCATCCGCACGAGCATTTCCAGCAGGCGCCCCTGCACATGGCCCGACAGCATGCGCGGTGCGATCATCCGCTGGTGCGTCTCGCGGTCGAGTTGATGCAGCAGTTCCGCTTCGGGTTCGGTGTGCTGTTCTATGTAGCGTTCGAGTACGTCCATTCTGTTCTATGCGTTGTAGAAGCCTTGTTTGTTGAATTCGTACCACGCTGCGATCGCTTCCGGCGTGTCGGCGTCGAGCGCCAGCAGGCATTCGCGCGTGAACTCCAGATAGCCCGAGCCGTTGGCCGTCACGATGTTGCCGTCGCGTACGGCTTGCCGTTCTTCGTAGTGGGCCGCACCCGTGTAGCGTTCGCCGCCCCACTTTTGCAGCATCTCCACCGTGTTGCCCGTGTGGCGCACGTCGTTCAGAAAGCCGTGTGCCGCCAGGAACGAGGCCGCGTTGCAGATCGCTCCGACCAGCAGGCCGCGCTGCCGCGCTTCTTCCACCAGCGGGACGATTTTTTCCGCTTCCGGAGCGTCCCAGCTCAGGCCGCCCGCCAGCACCACTCCCGCGCATTCCGCGGGCAGCGGCCCGGCTGCATAGTTCGGCGTCACGCTCATTCCGCCCAGCGAGCGGACCGGCTGTCCGTCGGGCGTCAGGTATTTCACTTCGCAGTATCCCGGATGGCCCGGCATCACGCCTCCGCGCAGTGCCGGAGCTAAAAAAGCGGCTTCCCAGTCGGCGAAACGGTCGAGCAATACGACGATGATTTCTTTGTTTCCCATTTTCAGTATGATAGTAATGTTCCTCCGTCGTTCCAGTTGCCGTACATAACGTTACGGCGGGTGTTGTCGATGAATTTTTGCAGCCGGTTCTCGAAGAGTGCCGCGTTTTTCCTCATGCGCTGGATGTTGTCGATCTTCACGCGCCGATAGAGCGCCGGAAAGGCTTCGAAGTTCCGCCACACGGTTGCGTCGGCTTTCAGCCGGCAGAGAATGTCGTCCGCTATCTCGAACCCGCGTTCGCTCATGTCGGGCAGGACCTTGCGGCCTTCGTCGGTCATCAGCCCCAGTTTTTCCAGCCGGCGGCAACGTTCCTTGTTCAGTTCTGTCCAGCGGCTCCCCTTTTTCCGGGGCGACAGCCGTTGGAGCGGGACGCCGCCGTCGTTCTTGCAGGTCGAGTCGATCCAGCCGAAGCACAGCGCTTCTTCCACCGCATCCATGTAGCGTAGCGCGTCGGACGGCGCATCGGACGCCCGGGAGCAGACCACCCAGCACTCTTTTTCGCTCCGGGCGTGTTCCGCGAGCCACTTCCGGAGTTCCGTCCGGTGCGTGAAGCGATAGATGCGAGCGGGTTCCATTCCTATCTGTAGATCAGTCGCGACATCCCCGTGAATACTTCTTCCGCTGCTTCGGTGAGTTGCGCAGCCGTCAGCGCCCGGATTTTGGCGTAGACTTGTTCCATGGTGTCGACTTCGCCGTGCGTCAGCAGGCTCTTGCCCGCGCTCAGCATGTAGCTTTCGTTGCTTTCGCTCGAAATGGCCAGCTGGGCGATGAACTGCTTCTTGGCCATCGAGAGTTGGCGCGGCGTGATCGGGGCCGTGCGGAGTCGTTGCAGTTGCTTCTCTATAAGTTCGATACATTGCGCCTCGTTGGCATGTTCGCAGCTGAAATAGATCGCCGCCAGCCCGCTGTCGCCGTAGGGCGTATAGCTTGCTTCGATGTTGTACGACAGACCGTGTTTTTCGCGCACCTCCATGTTCAGCAGCGAATTGGCCGAGGGGCCGCCGAGGAGGTTGACCAGCAGCGCCAGCGGCAGTCGTTTCGGGTCTTCGATGCCGTAGGCCCGGTTGCCTATGATGCAGTGGGTCTGATGGGTGTGTTTGTGCACGGTCTTTTCGAACGGCGCCACCGTCGGAGGGAGCGTCCGCTCGAATCCGCGTGCCGTGGCCGGCTGCCCGCCGAAGTGGCGCAGGGCTGTCGCTTCGGCCGTTTTGGGCGAAAAGTTGCCGATCGACGAGAAGACCATGCGGTCGGTCGTGTGGGTGCGGGCCGTGAATGCGCGGATCGCCTCGCCGTCGTAGCGCATGAGCGCCGCCTTGCGTCCCAGGATGTTGTGACCCAGCTCCGAACCCTCGAAAAGCATATCTTCGAACGTGTCGTAGAGCATGTCGGCCGGCGAATCCTTGTAGGTGTTGATTTCGTCGACGATCACTTCCTTTTCGCGTTCGATTTCCCGCTCGGGGAAAGTCGAGCGGAACGCGATGTCGGCGATCAGTTCGGCCGCCTTGGCGAAGTCGCCGCGCAGCGTCGTCGCATGGATCGTCGTCTCTTCCTTGGTCGTGAAGGCGTTCAGCTCGCCCCCGAGGTTCTCCAGCCGGCAGTTGATCTGCCAGGCCCGGCGGCGCTGCGTGCCTTTGAAAAAGGCGTGTTCGGTCAGGTGGGCCAGCCCGTATTGGTCGGGATGCTCGTCGCGGCTGCCGGCGCCGATGACCAGTGCGCAATGCGCCACCGAGCCGCGCACCTGGCGATGGATGCCCCGGATGCCGTTGGGCAGCGTGTAGGTGTAGAATTCCATCGGTTGCTTACGATTCGGTTTTGCGGCGCAGGAATTGGCCCGTATGGCTTGCGGCGCATTGCTCCAGCTCGCGGGGCGTGCCCTCGAAGACGACCTGTCCGCCTGCGCTGCCTGCTTCCGGACCCAGGTCGATCACCCGGTCGGCGCATTTGATGATGTCCATGTTGTGTTCGACTACGACAATCGTATGCCCGCGTTCGATCAGGGCGTCGAACGCCGCCAGCAGTTTCGAAATGTCGTGGAAATGCAGCCCCGTGGTGGGTTCGTCGAAGATGAACATCACCCCGCCGCCCGTCTGTTCCTTGGTCAGGAACGACGCCAGCTTCACGCGCTGGCTTTCGCCGCCCGAGAGCGTCGAGGAGGACTGTCCCAGCTTGATGTAGCCCAGGCCCACGTCTTGCAGTGGTTGGAGCCGTTCGACGATGCGGCGGCAGGTGCTGTTTTTCTGGTCTTCACCGAAAAACGCGATAGCTTCGTCGACGGTCATTTCCAGCACGTCGCAGATCGCCTTGCCACGGTATTTCACCTCCAGCACCTCGTCGCGGAAGCGGCGGCCGCCGCACGCCTCGCACCCCAGTTCGACATCGGCCCTGAACTGCATCGATACCTTGAAGACCCCCTCCGCCTGGCACTCCTCGCAGCGTCCGCCCGCCGTGTTGAACGAGAAGTGGGCCGGCGAGAGGGAGTTGTGTTTCGAGTAGGGCTGTTCGGCGAAAAGGCGGCGGATTTCGTCGTAGGCTTTGATGTAGGTCACCGGGTTGGAGCGCGACGACTTGCCGATGGGGTTCTGGTCGACCATCTCCACCGATTTGAGTAGCTGCACGTCGCCCTCCAGGGAGTCGAAGTCGCCCGGTTTGGCACCCGTGTCGAAGAGCAGG
The DNA here is from genome assembly GCA_029068505.1 of Alistipes sp. Taxonomy (GTDB): domain Bacteria; phylum Bacteroidota; class Bacteroidia; order Bacteroidales; family Rikenellaceae; genus Alistipes. The sequence goes on along the minus strand of JAIECN010000035.1, from coordinate 1,535 downwards.
CGCCGCAGCGCCGGGTAGAGGATGCCTTTGGCCAGCGACGATTTGCCGCTGCCGCTCACGCCCGTGATGCACGTCATCGCGCCCAGCGGGATCCGCACATCGATGTTGCGCAGGTTGTTTTCGCGGGCGCCCTTGATCGTTATCGAGTGGCTCCAGCCGCGTCCGGCGGGCGGAGGAACGATTGCCCGGCGGCCCGTCAGGTAGTCGGCCGTGAGGCTCTTTTTGTCCTTGAGCAGCCGGGGCAGCGGGCCGCTGAAGACCACTTCGCCGCCGTTGTAACCCGCCCGGGGGCCGATGTCGACGATCCAGTCGGCGGCGCGGATCACTTCTTCCTCGTGTTCCACCACGATGACCGTGTTGCCCAGGTCGCGCAATTGTTCGAGCACCTTGATGAGCCGGTGCGTGTCGCGCGGGTGCAGGCCGATGGAGGGTTCGTCCAGAATGTAGAGCGAGCCGGTAAGGTTGCTGCCCAGCGAGGTCGAGAGGTTGATGCGCTGGCTCTCGCCGCCCGAGAGGGTCGACGACAGCCGGTCGAGGGTCAGGTAGCCCAGCCCCACGTCCGAAAGGTATTGGAGGCGGTTGCGGATTTCCACCAGGATGCGCGCCGCCGTCTTTCCGTCGTGTTCGTCGAGCGTCAGAGCAGCGAAAAACGCGATCAGTTCGTCGACCGGCATGGCGACCAGCTCGGCGATATTCCGGCCGCCGACCCGTACGTAGAGCGCCTCCTGGCGCAGGCGCGAGCCGCCGCATTCCGGACAGAGGGTCTTGCCCGTATAGCGGGCCTTCATCACACGGAACTGGATCTTGCGCCGCTCGGAGTCGATGTAGGCGAAAAAGTCGTCCAGGCCGTGGAAATATTCGTTGCCGCGCCACAGCAGGCGTTTCTGCTCGGGTGTCAGCGCGTGGAACGGCGTGTGGATCGGGAAATCGAACTTGTAGGCATTCTCGACCAGTTTCTCTTTCCAGCGGCGCATCGTCTCGCCCCGCCAGCAGGCCACGGCGTCTTCGTAGATGGTCTTGCTTTTGTCCGGGATTACCAGGTCTTCGTCGATGCCGACTACTTTGCCGTAGCCTTCGCATCGGGGACAGGCTCCCAGCGGATTGTTGAAGCTGAACAGATGTTCGGTGGGCGGTTCGAATTCGATGCCGTCGGCTTCGAAGCGCGAGGAGAAGATCTCCTCGCCTTGGTCGGTCGCCACGATGCACGTGCCGTTGCCGTAGGAGAATGCGCGGGCCACCGAGTCGCGGATGCGGGTCTGCGTGTCGTCGTCGGCTGCAACGCGCAGGCGGTCGATGACCACGGAGAAGTCTTCGGCTTTCGTTTCGGGGCCTATGTCGGGCAGAATATCTTCGATCAGGCGGGTTTCGCCCTTGGTGCGGACACGCATCAAGCCGTCGGAGAGCAGCAGCGTGAGTTTCTCGATCAAGCCTTGCCCGGCCGACAGCAGGATCGGCGCCGCGATCGCTGCCCGGCTCCCCTCGTCGAGCGCCAGGATGCGGGCCGCCACGTCGTCGACGCTGGAACAGCGCACTTC
>JAIECN010000034.1:2108-2575 GCA_029068505.1 Alistipes sp. | reverse complement strand
TAAGGCCAGCACGGCCATGACGATCAGAAAAATGTCGAATGTCTGAATCATGCGAAGTGAATTTTTCGCTAAAAATCGGTATAAAAGTAGCAAAAAATCCGTTAACGGACAATTCTTTCGGGCGGAAGTTCGTCGGAAGGGGGCGAATGGCGTTGTGGATAGCAGGACGGCCCTTCTGCGGGAAGCCGCCGGGTTGCCGGCTGCTGCCGAAATCATGCTGCCGGAATGGCGAAATCAAAGAACAGCGCCAGCATTCGGCTGGCGCTGTTCGTCCGATCCGTCCTCGACTCGGTGCAGCCGGTTGTCGCGGGGAAGGTCCCTGAACAGTCGGTAGCCATTACCGGCCGCGAGAAAACGGCTGTCGGAGCATGACGGAGTTCGTCAGGCGACATCGCCGGGGCGCCGGTCGCACCCGTGGCGGTCGCAAGGGGAATCGTTGCACGAATCTTGCCGAAAAGGCGCGGGTA
>JAIECN010000034.1:0-2098 GCA_029068505.1 Alistipes sp. | reverse complement strand
TTTCGTTTTTCGCCGCGGCATTTCGTCCGGAATCCGACCGTGTCCGTTTTTACTTCTCGGTGTCTCGCTTTGCGGCGCGGTTTGTTGTGTCGGCGTCTTCGGGTTGTTTGGTTTTTCGCCCGGAAATCGGTAGTTTTGGCATGCCGAAAACGCATGAGCGGCCGAACGATGAACGCATGGACGGTCGATGTTCGAAATGCCGAAAACTTTTGTACGTATGAAAAAGATCGTTGTTTTCTCCGGTGCTGGAGTGAGTGCCGACAGCGGACTGGCTACGTTCCGCGATGCCGACGGTTTGTGGGCCGAGTATCGTATCGAGGATGTCTGTACGCCCGAGGCTTTGGCCCGCAATCGGGCGTTGGTCGTCGAGTTCTACAACAAGCGGCGGCGCGAAATGCTCGCTGCCGAACCCAACGCCGGCCATCGGGCCATCGCTGCGCTGGAGCAGTTCTTCGACGTGGAGGTCGTCACGCAGAACGTCGACAACCTCCACGAGCGGGCCGGGTCGTCGCGCGTCACCCATTTGCATGGCGAACTTACCCGCCTGCGTTCCGAGCGCGATCCCGAGGCGATCGTTCCGATCGAAGGGTGGGAGCAGCCGCTCGATGCCCGGGCTTCCGACGGAGCGTTGCTGCGCCCGCACATCGTCTTTTTCGGCGAGGCGGTGCCCATGTTCGATGCTGCGGTGCGGATCGTCGCCCAGGCCGACATCCTGGTCGTCGTCGGGACTTCGTTGGCCGTTTATCCCGCCGCTTCGTTGGTGCGTTATGCTCGTCCCGAGGTGCCGGTCTACGTGGTCGATCCCGGACATCCCGATACGTCGTGGATCCGCAATCCGTTGACTTTCATTCATAAGCGCGCCGCCGAGGGCATGCCCGAGCTGGCGGAACTTTTGCGCCTGGAGTCGGTTTAAAGGATCGTTGCGATCGAAAATTCCCGATTTGTGTTATTTTTGCAGCCCGAAAACGGTTTTGCAACTATGACGCTTTTTACTTTCATCGAGATTCTCGGTACGCTGGCTTTCGCCATCAGCGGCATCCGCCTGGCTTCGGCCAAGCGTTTCGATTGGTTCGGGGCTTACGTCGTGGGGTTCACCACGGCCATCGGCGGCGGTACGCTGCGCGATCTGATGCTGTCGCTCACGCCGTTCTGGATGCTCGATTCGACTTATCTGGTCATCACGGCCTTCGCCCTGGCTATCGTCATCGTGCTGGGGCGTTATCTGATCCGGTTCAACAATACGTTCTTCATCTTCGACGCCATCGGACTGGGGCTTTTCACGGTCGTCGGCATCGAAAAGACGCTGGCCGCCGGATTTCCCCTTTGGGTCGGCATCATCATGGGTACTATCACCGGCGCTGCGGGAGGCGTCCTGCGCGACATCCTCATCAACGAAGAACCGTTGATTTTCCGCAAGGAAATCTATGCTTTGGCATGCGTGTTCGGCGGCGTGGTCTTCGGGGTTTGCCAGGTTTTGCAGTTGGGGACGGGCACGACCGAGGTCGCCACGGCCTTGAGCGTCATCGTCGTGCGGATCATCGCCGTGCACTACGGTCTGAAACTCCCGATATTGAAATAAGCGGGGCGCAATCCTGCCATTCTTGATTTTGCAAAGTAAAATCCCGCCAGTCGTCGGCGTGTTCCTGCTTTCCCGTCGTCCGTTTTTCGATTTTCCGGTGGCTTTTGTTCGCTTTCCGGTTTCCCCGCTCCTTTCGGTTGCACTCCGCCCGTTCTCTGCACCTTTCCTTGTGCCTGCATCCGTGTCAGGTGGTGCAGCGGCGTGTCGGTCGTTTGCAAGTTGAGGCGCAAAATGCGTGTCGTTTCCCGGCCGGTTATCGGTCTTTCTTGAAGTAGAGTTCCAGCAGTTCTTTGGCTGCGATGAACGAGGATATCTTGTCGTCCAGCACCCGTTTTTCGTAGTCGCCGATCCGGGCTTCCACCTCCGGCGCGTGATAGAACGAGTTGCGCAGCGCTTCATGGATCGATTCGTACATCCAGTATTTGTTTTGCCGGTTGCGGTTGTGTTTGAAATAGCCGTTGTTGCGGGTGTGTTCCAGAAATTCCTCCACTCCTTTCCACACTTCTTCCAGGCCCGTGC
>JAIECN010000033.1 GCA_029068505.1 Alistipes sp. | reverse complement strand
GTTACCGTCAGCGTATTTTTATACTTGTAGACAGCGACTCTAACGGCCAGGTCGCCCAACTCGCCCTTCATTTCGCCGATCGACGAAAGGGTCTTCAGCTTCTGGGTAGCGTCGACAGCATTGGAGATCAACTCGCGCAGGAAGATTTCATGGTCTGAGTAAAGGAATTTCTTGATCACAGGGAAGATGTTCTCCGTGGTAACTCCGATTTTTCCGTTTTTCATAGTTTTATCGTTCATTTTCAAGCACTTTAATATTCAGGCAGTCCTCTTTAGGAACTCGGAGGCCGCATATCCGGCACACGGGGCCAAGCCGCATGCGGCAGATGCGCCCGTCTCTTTTCTTTTGCACAAACGGTGTGCCAACGCCCGCAGTCTGCCAGAATGGCAGAAAGGACTGACAAAGGGCACAAAAACCAACCGTTCCGCCCCTATTATGACCGATCCGACGAGGGGCGAAAGGCGCACGAGAGGGCGAAGCGATCGGAAACGAAAAAGACCGCCCGAAAACGGACGGTCTCCTTATAATAACCTTGCGTCGTGCAGGGTTTTACTTTGCATACAACCGGAACTTCATCCGCCATTTGTCGCCGGGAGCGACGGCCTGGAATCCGGCAGCCGCGGGGTCGGCGGCATTGGGGGCGTTGGTCGTCCACGACTGCGGCTCGGGGCAGCAATAAGGCACCTGCCCGCCGTTGTTCCAGATAGTCCAATAAGTCGTCTGCCCGTCGACCTCGTAGAAGGTGCGGACGCCGGTCTGCACGTTCTCGACCAAAGCGCCGCGGAACGGCTTGCCGTCGACGTCGATCTCGCGCAACGTGAATCCGGCCTCGATAGCCTCGCAACCGGTCACGCGCAGACCGCCCTCGCGCAACTTGGCGAACTGCTCGGACAAGGGCAGCGTCTTGCCGGTGGGGAGGTTGCGCTCGTTCAACTCGACCTGTTCGCCGACGGCGACACGCATCACGTAATCGGCATCGCTGCCGCCGGCGAAGGGGATGCGCAACGGCGTATGAAACCCGACGCCGACGGGCATCGGCGTGCGGCTGCGGTTGGACAACACGACCTCCTGCTCCAACCCCTCGGCCGTGAGCCGATAGACGATCTTGCACTTGAACTCGTGGGGAAAGTCGCGGAAAATAGCGTCGCAAGCGGCATTCGAATAGAACCGGCACTCGATCAATACCTCGCTGTCGGTCTCGACGGCTTTCGACACCACGAACGGCTGGCTCTTGAGAATGCCGTGGTGGTAGTTGTGCTCCTTCTCGACCGTGATGGGGTAGCGGTAGGTGCGCCCGTCGAACGTATAGCACCCGTCCTCGATCCGGTTGGGCGGAAAGAGAATCGGAAGCCCGAAAATCTGGGGCCGGCTGCAAAAGGTCTCCACCTCGTCGGCCGCGGGCGTACGCAGCATCTCGACCCCCAGGCGGGTGTTGGCCAGACGCACCAGATTGGCGCCGACCGACGGGACGAGCAACGCCTCATAATCTCCTTTGGAGAACTCCACGGCCTGCATGCCGTGGAAATCGACACAACGGATCATTCTACAAAAGATTTTCGATCTTGGACTTCAAAACATCCTTCGACACGGCGCCGACCTGCTTGTCGACCACCTCGCCGCCCTTGAGGAAGATGATCGTGGGGATGTTGCGCACACCGTATTTCATGGTGATGTCGTCGTTGTCCTCCACGTCGCATTTGCCGATAACGACCTTACCCTCATACTCGGCGGCCAACTCGTCGACGATCGGGGCGATCATGCGGCAGGGGCCGCACCATTCGGCCCAAAAATCGATGACCACAGGCTTCTCCTGCGCAACGATCTGCTCGAAATTCTCTTTATTGATTGCTAAAGCCATAATTAAAAAAATTAAAACGTATGTTTGAATCCGACCCCGGCAAAGGGGTGCTGTTATTTTATGCTATCGAATACTTGATGTCGTTCTCATCCAAAAAACCGGTCAACGACTGCGTAAGGCTCACCTTATAGCTTTTCGAGAAAAACCGGCTCGAAACGCCTGTCGCCGGGTCGTAGAGGTTGACCCGAAAAACGGTGTCGCCCTTGGCCTCGCGCACCTTTTGTGTCAAGTCGCGTACCAAATCCTGCGTCACGTCGCCGACAGACAACCGCACGCTCATCTCCTTGATCATCGTATCGCGCAACTCCTGCAACTGCACCATGGAAATGATCTTGAACTCCAACTCCTGGTCGTTGTAAGGGCGCGGCTGCACCTTGCCGCGGATGAAGAGGAAGTAATCGGAGAAGAGGTATTTGCGGAAATTCTCGTAATCCTTGCTGAAAAGCGTGAATTCGTGCGTGCCGTTGTAGTCCTCCAACAGGAACTTGCCCCATGGCCTGCCGCTCTTGGAAATCAAGTTCTGCACGCTCACGACCATGCCGGCCACGGCGATCTCCTGCCCGCGCAGCGATTCGAGGTTCTCGAGGTCGGAAAGCTGGGTTTTGCACATGTGGTCGATGATGACCTTGTAGTCGTCCAAAGGGTGGGCCGAGAGGTAGAGACCGATCATCTCGCGCTCCTTGGCGAGGGTCTCCAACTGGGTCCAGTCGGCGCAAGCCGGCAACACGGGCCGCTGGATGTCGACCTGCCCGCCGCCCCCGAAAAGACTCTGCTGGGCGTTGTTCTTCTCGGCCTGGAAACGCTGGCCGTAACGGATCAACAGCTCGATGAAAGTCAAGCTATTGGCATCGCGCAGATCGGCGCCGAAAAACTTGCCGCGGTGGAAGCCCGAAATCGAATCGAACGCCCCGGCATAGGCCAGATTCTCGAAACATTTGCGGTTGATGACCGTGAAGTTGACCCGCTCCATCAAGTCGTAGATGTCCTTGAAACGCCCGTTCTCCTGACGCTCGGCGATCAGACTGTCGACAGCCGCCTCGCCCACGCCCTTGACCGCAGCCAGTCCGAAACGCACGTCGCCGGCCTCGTTGGCCGAGAATGTCCGCATCGACTCGTTGATGTCGGGGCCTAAAACTCGGATACCCATGCGCTTGCACTCGTTCATGTAGAGCGTCAGCTGCTTGATGTCGGCCAAGTTTCGGCTGAGCAACGCAGCCATGAACTCCGACGGATAGTGCGCTTTCAGGTAACCGGTCTGGTAGGCGACATAGGCATAGCACGTCGAATGCGACTTGTTGAACGCATAAGATGCGAACGCCTCCCAGTCGCCCCATATCTTCTCGCAGACGGCCATGTCGTGGCCGCGCTCGCGGCATCCGGACAAAAACTTGGGTTTCATCTTGTCCAGCACGTCGCGCTTCTTCTTACCCATGGCCTTGCGCAGGGTGTCGGCCTCGCCGCCGGTGAATCCGGCGAGCTTCTGCGACAACAACATGACCTGCTCCTGGTAGACGGTAATGCCGTAGGTGTCGCTCAAATACTCCTCCATGTCGGCGATGGGGTAGGTCACAGGCTCGGAACCCTGCTTGCGGGCGATGAAACTGGGGATATACTCCATCGGGCCGGGCCGGTAGAGGGCATTCATGGCGATCAAGTCCTCGAAGCGGTTGGGCTTCAGATTCTTGAGGTGCTTCTTCATACCGGGCGACTCGAACTGGAAAAGACCGGTAGTCTCGCCGCGGGCGAAGACCTCGTAGGTCGGGGCGTCGTCGAGGGGAATTTCGTCGATATCCACCTCCTCGCCGCGCACGGACTTGACATTGGCGACGGCATCCTTGATGATCGAGAGGGTACGCAGACCCAGGAAGTCCATCTTGATCAGGCCGACGCTCTCGACCTCCTTGCCCTCGAACTCCACCACGTTCAGATCGGCATCCTTGGCGATGGCCATCGGAGCGAACTTCTCCAGGTCGTCCTGGCCGATGATGACGCCGCAGGCGTGCACGCCGGTCTGGCGGATCGAACCTTCGAGCTTCTCGGCATACATCAACGTATTGCGGATCAACTGGTTCGACGACTCGCGCTCGGCGGCCAGCTCGGGCGACTCCTTGTAGACGAAATCGAACGGCGTTTCGCCGTGCTTCTTGTCGGGTGTGATCTTGTCGGGCACCAACTTGGAGAGACGGTCGCTCTCCGAAAGGGCCAGCTTCTGCACGCGGGCCACGTCCTTGATGGCCATCTTGGGGGCCATGGTGCCGAACGTGACGATCTGGGCGACACGCTTCTGACCGTATTTTTCCACACAATAACGCAGCACGTCGGCGCGGCCGTCCTCGTCGAAGTCGACGTCGACATCGGGCAGCGAGATACGCTCGGGATTCAAGAAACGCTCGAACAGCAAGTCGTACTGCAAAGGATCGATATTGGTGATCTTCAAGCAATAAGCCACGACCGAACCGGCGGCCGAACCACGGCCCGGACCGACCGAGACGCCCATTTCGCGAGCGGCGCGGATGTAATCCCACACGATGAGGAAGTAACCCGGAAATCCCATCCACTCGATGGTCTCCAACTCGTATTTCAGACGCGCCTCGACCTTCTCGCCCAACACCTCGCCGTAACGGCGGTGCGCACCCTTGTAGGTGATGTCCTTGAGGTAACAGAACTGCTTGGCGATCATCAATTTGTCGGCCAAATCCTTGTCGCCGGCCACGAACCGCTCCAACTCCTCGACCGAAGCGCAGGCATCGATCTTGGTCAACAACTCCTTGTCCTCCAATTTCTTGACGAACGAAGCGCGCAACTCGTCCAACACCAAGGGAAAATCGTCGGGCGGCGGGAAGTTGGGCATCAACGGAGCATGGGCCAACGAATAGGTTTCGCACTTGTCGGCGATCTCCACCGTGGTGGCCAACGCTTCGGGATGATCCGGAAAGAGCGCCGCCATCTCGTCGGGCGACTTGAGGAACTCCTGGAACGTATAACGCATCCGCTTGGGGTCGTCGAGGTCGCGGCCCGTATTGAGACAGATCAGATGGTCGTGCGCCACGGCATCCTCGGCGAGAATGAAATGCACGTCGTTGGAACAAATGTATTTCACGCCGTACTTGGCCGCCAACTCCAACAACGCCTTGTTGACCCGCACCTGGTTCTCGTAGACGTCGGCGTCCTTCTGCGGATCGCCGGAGGGGTGGAGCTGCATTTCGAGGTAGTAATCGTCGCCGAAAATCCCCTTGAACCACTCGACGATCTGCTCGGCCTCGGCCATGTCGTTGCGCATGATGGCCTGCGGCAACTCGCCGCCCAAGCAAGCCGAACAACAGATCAACCCCTCGTGGTACTGTTCGAGCAACTGCTTGTCGACACGGGGCTTGTAGTAGAATCCCTCCGTGAAGGAGTAGGAGACCATCTTGCAGAGGTTATGGTAGCCTTCGAGGTTCTTGGCCAACAAAATGAGGTGGTCGCCCGCCTTTTCGTCCTTGTCCTTCTCGAAACGGTTCTTCACCACGTAGACCTCGCATCCGAGGATGGGCTTGATCTCGTTGTCGGTGGCCGTGTCGTGGAAGTTCTTGACGCCGTACATATTGCCGTGGTCGGTGATGGCCAGAGCCTTCATACCTAACGACTTGGCCCGCTTGATGAGCGGCTTGATGGCTGCGGCGCCGTCGAGAATCGAATATTGGGTATGTACGTGCAGATGAACGAAATCGGGCATAAGTCAAAAAAATAAAGGCAGAAAAGCTGCCGGGGCTAACTTTTGCAAATATACGGAAATTTATACGAGAATCCTTGGCAAGAGTCTTGCAATTTATCAACAAAATGCTTAACTTCAAGTAACCAATCGAACCCCACCGATATGCAAGACGAAACTATGGTTGTATTGGCGGAATACAACACCCCCACCGAAGCCGAAATCGCCAAGTCGATGCTCGACAGCGCCGGCATCTGGTCGACGATCCGCAACGAATACATGGCGTCGATCTATCCGCTGGGCACAATGCCCGCACAAGTGGTCGTGCGCTCCGAAGACTACGAAAAAGCGCAGGCCATGCTGCGCCACCGATAGCCGCCGAACACTGCTTCGCCCGCCTATCTCTCCGCACCGGCGGATTACCAGGCCGCGAAATCGACCAGCACCTCGTAGGGTGTTCGGGCCGCTATGCCGTCGACCTTGCGGGGCGTCCATTTGCCACGGCTGTTGCGAATGACGCGCACCACTTCCTTGGCAAGTCTTTCGTCGGGCGTTTCGACCACCTCGTCGATCGTAATGCCGCCGTCGGGTTCGATGAAAAAACGGACATGCACCCGGCCGCCGGCATTGTTGCGGAAACGGTCGTTATAGCGGATATGTTTCCGCAGCCAAGGATGAAAACTCTCGCGCGGATCTTTACCCATGAAAAGCAGCGGATCGGGATTCAGCGCCTGCTCGATCCGCTCCAGCGGCAGCCGCAACCGCAACCGCACCTGGTAGGGCACCTTGCGATCGCCTTGCCGGGCCGGCTGCCACTCACCCTCCAGACTTTCGAACGCATCGGCCACCAGTGCACGCGTCGCGGCGCTCGCCGGCTCGATGTCGATATGATCGCGCCCCTGGCTCGTGCTGTCGACGAACCGCCAACAAGAGATGCCTCCCGCCGTATCAACCCGGAACGCCACAGCCACATGCTCGGACAGCTCGGCATAGGGGTAGCGCTTCTCCACGGCCAGATTCTTGATCCGGGCAGCCAGCCGAGCACGAAAAAACCGCACCTCGCCGCCATTGAAAGTAGGTGGCAGAACATCTTCATTTTGTGCATATCCTACTCCACTCAAAAGCAGTGCAATGATAAGAGTTGCGATGCGTTTCATACGGATTCTGTTTTTCATGCGTTCCATATTTCCCATGCCGCTTCGGCCTGGGCGCGGAACATCGTCTCGCCGTTCAAAATCCGGGCCTGACGCTGCTGCCCGTAGGCCTGGAACTGCGTGAGCGGCGGATTGTAGACCAGATCGAGCAGCCGGTGCGACGGAGTAAGATAAGCATAGGGAATGCGCGGCGCATCGTCGACGGCAGGGTAGGTACCCACGGGCGTAGCGTTGACAATCAGAGGGCTTTGCTCCACGACCTCGCACGGGAGGTTGTCGTAAGTATAATTGCCTTTGGCCGCGTCGCGCGAGACCAGAAAAAACGGGATGTTCCGCTCGGTCAGGGCATATTGCACCGCCTGCGAAGCGCCGCCCGTACCCAACACGAGGGCCTGCCCGGGCAATTCGTCGCCCAACAGTTCGTCGAGCGCGGCACGCAATCCGACAATATCCGTATTGTGCCCGACCAACCGGCCGCCGGTCTCGCGCCGCACGCAATTGACCGCCCCGATCATACGGGCGTCGAACGAGAGGTCGTCGAGGTAGCGCATCACCTCGCGCTTATAGGGAATCGTCACGTTGAACCCCCTTAAATCGGGAACGTCCCGCAACAAGCGGGGCAAATCTTCGATTTCCGGCAGCTCGTAGAGCGCGAAGGCGCAATCGGCAATCCCCTCGCGCTCGAATTTCGCCGCGAAATAGGCCGCAGAAGCCGAATGGCCCAGCGGCCGGCCGATCAATCCGAAACGCCGCATCGTCATTGCTGCTTCTTCGCCATTGCGCGGGCCGCCGCCTCGATGCCATAGATGGCGAAGAATCCGACGACGCACAGCACGACAGCCGTGACGACAGATGCAGAGCGGTCATAGAGCATCGCGAAACGCCCGGGCCAGATGTTGGTCTCAACCAAAGGCTGCACCTTGCCGTGGCTGTCGACATAGGTTTCGAGCACCTCTTTCCAAGGCCACACCTTGTTGAGCGAACCGATCATGAAGCCCATCAAAGTAGCGACCGTCATGTCGTGCCAATGCTTGAGCAACCAAGCCAGCAAATGCGAGAACGAAACGATGCCGATCACGGCGCCGACCAGAAAAACAGCGATCACGGGAAAATTCAAATCGCCGACGGCCTGCAATATATATTGGTATTTACCCAACAACAAGAGGATGAACGCGCCTGAAATACCGGGCAGGATCATGGCGCAAATGGCTATAGCCCCGGCCAGCATAACGAACCACCAAGTATCGGGCGTCTCGGCCGGCGTGGCGACCGTGATCCACCAGGCGACGGCGGCCCCCACGATCAATGCGGCGACGCTGCGCCAATCCCACTTCCCGACCTGGCGGGACACCAGCAATGCCGAAGCGACGATCAACCCGAAGAAGAACGACCACACGGCGATGGGATGATGCGCCAACAGATAAGTCATCAACCGCGCCAAGGAAAAGACTGCGACGCCGATCCCGAGCAGAACGGGCAACAAAAATCGGCCGTTGATATGATGCCAGAAGTCGCCCAACCGCAATTTAGCCAACAACCGCAGCGCGGTGGCGTCGACGCGGCGGATCGAGCCGATCAACTCCTCGTAGATGCCCGAAATGAAAGCGATCGTGCCGCCGGAAACCCCCGGCACGACATCGGCCATTCCCATGGCGCAACCCTTGAGCGCCAAAACGATGAAACGGGAAAAATTCATGATATGACAGCAAAATTTGAAACCGCACAAAGATACGAATAAGCGAGAGCAAAAGCAAGCTCGCTTGCATTTTGCCGAGCGAGAGTATCTTTTTTAAAGGCCGAGGGCAGAAGACAGGGA
>JAIECN010000032.1 GCA_029068505.1 Alistipes sp. | reverse complement strand
CCGTTGATGACCAGAATATCGTTCAGCTTCTTGATCCAGTCGGCCATATACATGGGCATCTGCCGCCGCGCTTGGCTTTCGGCGAATGCGAGGTATTGCTCGACCAGCAGACCGAGGTCTTTCATTTCGTCTTCGGTCAGGTAGTTTTTTGCGGTCGCGGCATCGGCCTTGGTGATGCGCCGTGGGTCGCTCTTATCGCAGGAGGTCATGCCCATCATCGGCAGGCGGGCATTGGCGCGGCGGGCGACCAGCTCGGCGGCCGTCTGGCTGCTGATGGCCCACAGCAGTTTATTCTGTATGATTTTGAAAAACTCGATCGTCTTTTCGTCTTTCGGGTCGTAGTCGATGCTCGTCGTGTAGATGTCCTTGACCTTTTGGTAGAAGACCCGTTCCGAAAGGCGGATTTCGCGGATGCGCTCCTGCAATTCGTCGAAATAGTTCATCGACTTGCCCGACTTCATCCGTTCGTCGTTCAGCGCGAAGCCCTTGATGAGGTACTCGCGCAGCACCTGCGTCGCCCAGATGCGGAACTGCGTGCCTTGGTGCGATTTCACGCGGTAGCCGACCGAAATAATCACGTCGAGGTTGTAGTAGTTCGTGTCGTAGCTTTTGCCGTCGGCGGCAGTTGTTGCAAATTTTGCAACAACTGAATTTTCGTTCAATTCCTGCTCCTGGAAGATGTTTTTCAAGTGGCGCGAAATCACGGATTTGTCTCTGTCGAACAGCGTCGCCATCTGATCTTGGGTCAGCCAGACGGTCTCCTCGCCCATGCGGACGTCGATTTTGATGTTTCCGTCGGCCGAGCGGTATATCAACATTTCGTTCTCCATAGCATAAAGATAGTTATAATTCCGGAATTCGGTTCACCGCTTCGCGTTTCTTCGCATCCATAATCTGCGCATAGACCTGCGTCGTTTTCAGTTCGCGGTGGCCGAGGAGTTTCGACACGGTGTAAATCTCCGTGCCGAGCGAGAGTTGCAGCACGGCGAACGTGTGGCGGCCGCAGTGGAACGTGATATGCTTCGTAATGCCCGCTTTCAGGCACCATTCGCGCAGGGCGAGGTTGTGCCATGCGGAGTATTTCAGACCGGCGAAAACCCGCTCGTCGGCCTTGCCGCGCTGGCCCATGTAGCGCACGGCTTGGCCGGTGATGTCGAGGTATTCCAGCCCTTTGGTCTTTTTCTGCCGGAAGACGATGCGCGTGCCGCCGTCGAACTCCTGCACCTCGGTCCACGTCAGTTTGTTGATGTCACTCCAGCGCATGCCGGTCAGGCACGAGAAGAGGAACGCGTCTTTGAGCACGGGATACGGACACTCCGTTTTGGCGAGACGCTGCAACTCGTCGAAAGTCAGGTATTCGCGATGCACGTCCTCGACATGCGCGGGCTTGACCGACATGGCGGGCGAGTGGGGGATGATACCGTCCTCAACCGCTTGGTTCAGCGCGGCTTTGAGTTTGAGGAAATAGCTGCTCTGGCTGTTCGTCGAAAGAGCGGTATTGCTTTTGGTCTTGGCCTGCTTCGCCAGATAGCTTTTGAACCCCTCGACGAGCTTTTTATCGACCATCTCGAACGTCGTATTCGTCCCGGCATAGGCGACGAGGTGTTTCAATGCGCTGTCCCAGTTGCCCCAGTTCCCCGGCGACTCCTTGCGCTGTTCGATCAGTCCCTTGATGTATTCGACGAGGTTGGTGCGGATTTTATATTTCACTGCAAAGCCGTATTGCTCGTTCTGCTCGGCAAGCAGCCGTTTGGCCTTGACCTTCTCGGCCATTTCGAGGTTGACCTTGTTGTGGTCGCGCTCCGACTTGTTTTTCGGGTCGGTATAGAGGTAGTATTCGAGGGTCTCGAATTTACGACGATGCTTGATGCGCCCTTCATCGTCGCGGGTGTACCCGTAATAGTATTCCAGCACCAACGAGGTCTTGCCCGTCGAGCGTTGCGGTTTCTGCCGAATCTTGATCTCCATGCGGTCGAGGTTTTAGGTTTGATGCAAAGATAGAAAAATTTCTTTACACTTTTTTACACCTCAATTGCTGTGCGTTGTAAATAAGCGGCAAATTTTACACCTCGAACGATAAAATGAAGTCGAAGTAAAATCGGTTGTTTGTCGGTAAATAACTGAATTAATGAATATTATTTTAATATTTCTTCGTCTTTGTTTTGTTGAGTTACTTTCCGATGCAGAATTTAGAGAAGATGTTGGAGAGGATTTCGTCGGGAGTGATGGAGCCGCGGCCGGTGATGGAGCCGAGGGCTGAAGTGATGGCGCGGATTTCCTCGGCGAGGAGGTCGGAGGGGAGCGTATCGAATGCGGGGAGCGTGCGCCGGAGGGCGTCGTGCGCCTGGGTGAGGGCCTGGAGATGGCGGCTGTGCGAAACGATGGGATCGCCGTCGAAGAGCGCCCGGGTGTCGACGCAGGCCCGCAGCGCATGGCAGAGGGTGTCGATGCCCGTCCCTTCGCGGGCCGAAATGCCGATGACCCCATCGGGCAGCGTGAGTGTCGGCCGGGTGTCGATTTTGTTGACGACGGTCAGCAGTTTTTGTTCCGGATTCAACGTAAAGTCGGCGGACGGGATGGCGCGGTCGGCGCCGATCGTGTCGGCGCTTACCAGATGGATGACGATCTGCGCCCGTCGGATGCTTTCCAGCGTGCGCCGGATGCCCATCTCTTCCAGCCGGTCGTCGGTGGTGCGGATGCCCGCCGTGTCGAGAAAGCGGAATAGCACGCCGTCGATGTTGGTCTGTTCTTCGATCACGTCGCGCGTGGTGCCGGCGATGTCGGATACCAGGGCGCGTTCGTCATGCAGGAGGCGATTCAGCAGCGTCGATTTGCCGGCATTCGGAGCGCCGGCGATGGCTACGGCAATGCCGCCCTTGATCGCATTGCCCAGTGCGAACGAATTGCGCAGCCGCTCGATCGAGCTTCCGATCTCCTCCAGCGTCTCCCGCAGTTGTTTGCGGTCGGCGAATTCGACATCTTCTTCCGAAAAGTCGAGTTCGAGTTCGAGCAGCGAAGCCAGGTGAAGCAGTTTTTCGCGCAGCGTCTCCAGCGATGCCGAGTAGCCGCCCCGCATCTGGTTGGAGGCCAGCGCATGGGCGGCCTGCGTCGAGGAGGCGATCAGGTCGGCCACCGCTTCGGCTTGCGAGAGGTCGAGTTTGCCCGCCAGGTAGGCCCGGACGGTGAATTCGCCGGGTTCGGCCATGCGTGCGCCTGCCGCTTGTGCCAGCCGCAGGATTTCGGAGACGATGTAGCTTGAGCCGTGGCACGAAATCTCGACGGAGTTTTCTCCCGTGTAGGAATGCGGGGCGAGGAAAACGCTCGCCAGTACGTCGTCGATCGTTCGGTCGCCGTCCACGATGCGGCCGTAGTGTACCGTGTAGCCCGCTGCTTCGGTAAGGGATGTGCGGCCCTTGAAGATGCGGTCGCAGACGGCCAGCGCTTCCGTGCCGCTCAGCCGGACGATGGCCAGCGCACCTCCGGCGGCCGTGGCCGGCGCGACGATGGTGTCGTGGTCGTGCATCATGGTTGCGTCAGCGTCCTTCGATCCGGATTTTCTGGCCCAGCTTCAGTTTGTTGGGGTTCTTGATGCCGTTCCAGCGCATGAGTTGCGAGGTAGTGACGTGGTAGCGGTGGGCGATGCCGCCGAGCGTCTCGCCCCGCTTGACGGTATGGATGGTTCCGGTGCGCTCTTGCCGTTTTTTGTCGATATTCGCAGGGTTGATGTACTCTTTAAGGTACATCGAGTCCTTGGCCATGATTTCTTGTTCGTGGGCGATGTATTGCGCAACGTTGCGCTGGGGCAGCACCAGCGTGTAGGTCTTGGTCGTGGCCGGGATGATGTCCAGTTTGTATTGGGGATTGAGCTGGCGGAGCGTCTCCATGGGTACGTCGATCGTGGAGGCGATCTGTTCGAGGTGCATCAGGCGATCGATGCGCAGGGTGTCGACCGACAGCGGAATCGGGGCGGCTACCGGGTCGATGCCGTGGTGGCGGTGGTAGGCATAGGCATAGGATGCGCCGATGAACGAGGGGACGTAGCCGCGGGTCTCGCGGGGCAGGTAGTCGTAGATGTCCCAGAACGTGCGGCCGTTGCCGCCGGCACGGGCCAGTGCCTTGTTGACGTTGCCCGGGCCGCAGTTGTAGGCGGCGATGGCCAGCGACCACTCCTTATAGATGTTGTAGAGGTCTTTCAGGTAGCGGCAGGCGGCCTGCGTCGAGCGGATCGGGTCGCGGCGTTCGTCGACCAGCGAGTTGACCTCCAGCCCGTAGCTTTTGCCCGTCGAGGGCATGAACTGCCACAGTCCGGCAGCTCCGGCGTGCGAGACGGCCGTGGGCGAGAGAGCCGATTCGATGATCGGCAGGGCGCGCAGTTCGATGGGCAGCCCTTCCTTGAGGAGTTCGTCCTCGATGAAAGGGAAATAGTATTGCGACATGCCCAGAATGCGGCTTATGGTGCTGCGCTGCGGGTCGACATAGCGGTTGATGTATCCGCGGACGATGTAGTTGTAGGGGAGTTGGATCGGCGAAGCCAGGGCGCGGAGCCGGTCGGTGTACACCGAGTCGGGGGCCGTGCTTTCGGCAGCCGGGTCGACCAGGATGTATTCGTTGAAGAATTCGTGGAACGCATTGTCGCGCTGCCGTTCGCGCCATTCGGCCACAAGCGAGTCGATCTGCTCGGGCGTGAATTCCACGTTCAGGACGGCGGGGGCTTCGGGCCGGGGCGCCGGCGCGGGTTGCGGGGCGTCGTCGGCCGGTTCGGGACACTCGGGTATGGCGTCGGGCGCGTCGGGCGCCGATGTCGCGCTCTGGGGCGCCGCTGTTTCGGTGCGGGTCTTCTTCTTGCGCGGCGCACGGTCGTAGCGTGCGGCCGAGGCGGCCGAAACAGAGAGCAGAAGCAGCAGAACGAGGGATTTTTTCATGGTCAGAATTTAAGGCTCATATTGAATCCGAAGACGGGGCGGTTGCCTCCGGCCGTGGGTACGTAGGTGTAGTCGACCAGCGGTTCGAGGTTCATCGAGAGGTCGTCCGAAATGTCGTAGTCTTTCAGGTGGGCGTCGACGTGGGCGTCGATGATCTGCAGCACATAGAGCGCCCCCGTGATGATGATGCAGAGGTCGCGGTTGCGGCGGTAGTTGTTGCGCAGGTTCTGGATGAACGACGCCGAGTAACGGCCGTGGAACTCGTCGGTGGGGCCGTCGGGATAGTTCTCGGGATGGGCTTCGTAGTCGCTCAACAGATTGTAGGCTTTCTTGAAACGTTGGTAGCCGCGGTTGTTCCAGTCGATGCAGTAGATCAGCGAGGCGAATCCGCCCACAACGAAAGGCACCTTCCAGTAGCTTTTGTTGTAGACCTGGCCGGCTCCGGGGAAGATGCAGGCCAGCGTCGTGGCTTTCTTGACGTGGGAGACGTCGTTGGTGCTGTAGTTGACCGCAGCGTCGCCGATGAAGTAGACATAGGAGGCGATCGTGAGACCCAGGTAGAGCTGCCGGCGCGTGTTGCTGCGGATCATTTTGTCTTGCAGTGCGTTCAGCTCGGGCGTGCGCACCATGCTCAAGTCGGTCATGGCGTCGTATTGGCGTTTGAGCGGCCGGTAGGTCTTGTTTTCGTGGATGAAGAGCGCCAGTCCCGTGCCCACGGTGCCGTAGAGGATCGGGAGCTTCCAGTATTGTTTGTTGTAGATTTGTCCGTAGCCCGGGACGACCGTCGAGAGCCAGCAGACTTTCGACAGCGACATCGAGTCGCTCATGAACCACCCTTTGCGGAAGATATGCCGCCGGGCCGTGTCGATCTTGGCTTCGGGCATTCCGACGCGGGCTGCGGCGATGGAGTCGAGCGTGAAGAGGTCGTCGGTGCGCAGCTCGTTCAGCCGCAGCGAGTCGGCCGTGAATTCGGCGGCCAGCAGCGAGTCGATCGATGCGGCGAACGCGGCGTCGGCCAGCGAATCGGCACGCATGCGCAACGAATCCGGTCGGGGAGCCAGACCGCCGCGCACGACGGTGCGCGCGCCGCGTCGGAGCTGCGCCCCGGCAGGCGTCCAGAGGGTCGCGAAGACCAGCAGCAGGAGCACTTTGAACCGGATTCCGGGCATGGCGTCAGGAGCGGGACGAGAAACGTTCGATGAACCGTTCGATATCCTTGTCGTCGGTAAAACCGATGGTGATCTTGCCGCCGCCGTTCTTCGAACGCTTGATGGCGATCTCTTGAGAGAAGAACTTTTCGAGCTGCTCGACCAGACGCGAGTAGCTTTCGGGATACTCCTCCTCTTCGGGAGCCTGGGCTGCGGCAGGCTGCTCGGTGAGCGAGCGTACCAGTTCTTCGGCCTGGCGCACGGAGAGCGATTTCTTGACGCAGCGCTTCAGCACGCGCACCTGCTCCTCGGCGGGGGCGCCGGCGATCGCCTTGGCGTGGCCCATGGAGATCAGTCCTTCCTTGAGGGCCAGCTGCACTTCGTCGGGCAGTTTCAGCAGACGCAGGTAGTTGGAGACCGACGAGCGTTTCTTGCCGACCTTCTCCGAGAGAGCATCTTGCGTGAGGTGGCATTCGTCGATGAGCCGCTGCATGCCCAGCGCGATTTCTATGGCGTTGAGGTCTTGGCGCTGGATGTTCTCGACCAGGGCCATGGCGTGGAGCGTTTCGTCGTCGACCTCGCGGATGTAGGCGGGCAGGGTCTTCAGATCGGCGCGCTGCGCGGCGCGCCAGCGGCGCTCGCCGCTGATGATGATGTATTTGCCGTTGGCCGATTTCTTGACCGTCACAGGCTGGATGACGCCCAGCTGCCGGATCGAGTCGGCCAGTTCGTCGAGCGCCTCCTCGTCGAACTGCGTGCGGGGCTGCGTGGGGTTGGGGATGATGTCGGCGATTTCGATTTCGGCCATGCGGCTCATGGGCTTGAGCTTGGCGTCGAGAGCGTCGGCGCCGAAGATGGCGTCCAGACCGCGGCCTAAACCTTTCTGCTGTTTCATTGTATGGTTGCTTTTTTCGTTTCGGGCGAGCGGTGTACGGGCAAAATCCGTGCAGGCTCTTGCGGGGTGTCGGGGGTCAGTTCTTGCGGTTGCGTTTGAGGAATTCGCGGGCCAGCGAGAGGTAGTTCTCGGCACCGCTGGCCGTGGCGTCGTAGAGCACGATGGGTTTGCCGTGCGAGGGGGCCTCGCCCAGGCGGATGTTGCGCAGGATCACGGTGTCGTAGGTCAGCGCTCCGAAGTGGTCGCGCACTTCGGTCACGACCTGGTTGTTGAGGCGGTTGCGCATGTACATCGTCAGCAGGAAGCCTTCGATTTCGAGGTCCGGGTTGAGCGAGCCTTTGACCTTGCGGATCGTGGCCAGCAGTTTGGAGAGACCTTCGAGCGCCAGATATTCGCATTGCACGGGGATGAGCACCGAGTCGGCCGCCGTGAGGATGTTGACCGTCGTGTAGCCCAGCGAGGGCGAGCAGTCGATGAAGATGTAGTCGAAGCGGTCGCGCACCGAGTCGACGATGCGCCGCAGCACGCGGTGCGCGTCTTCCATCTTGGGCAGCTCGGCGTCGGCGGCCACCAGGTCGATGGACGAGGGCAGCAGCCAGAGGTTCTTCACGTCGGGACTCTGGAGAATCACTTCCGAAGCCTGCCGCGCCCCCGAGATGCACTCGTAGATGCCCTCCAGTTCGATGTCGAAACCCAGTCCCGAGGTGGCGTTGGCCTGGGGATCGGCGTCGAGCAACAGCACTTTCTGGCCCAGGAGCGCCAGCGAAGCAGCTAAATTGATGGCCGTGGTGGTTTTGCCCACGCCACCTTTCTGATTGGCTAATGCGATAACTTTTGCCATGTTCGGATGGGTTTATAAGCGGACAAATTTAGTGAAATTAAATCGAAATCCGCAACCGTTGCCGAAAATTGATTACCTTTGAGACGTCGAAAACCGATTCAATGCTGCGTATGACAGAGAAAAACCGATCCGTTTCCGATGGCCGGCCTTTCGAGGACGGGGCTGCGGAGTCGCCGAAGAATCTGCGCCCGGGGAAGCCGTTTCCCGGTGCGGGCGACCTTTTCGCCATGTTCGGCATCGTGCTGGGCATGCAGATCGCTGCTTCGTTCGCGGTGCTGTTCGTGTCGTTCGTACTGGGGGCGGAGACCGACGCTGTGGAGCCTTTGCAGCAGGGGCGCCGGATGGCGGCGGTCTATCTGCTGGCGATGACGGCATCCTATTTCTTGGTGCTGTGGTACAGACACATGCGCGGCGGATCGGGTCCGATAGGCCGCTTCTCCGTCCGGGGGTTGAATCCCATGTTGTTGCTGTGGGCTTTCGTGCTCATGCTCGCAGTGGGCGTCGTGTGCGAGCCGTTGCTGGCTTTGTTGCCGGACGTCAAGCCGTACGAGTTCGGCCGCGGCGGCTGGGCGCTGGCCACGCTGGTCGTGGCGGCTCCCGTGCTCGAAGAGTTGCTGTGCCGCGGCGTGGTGTTGGAGTCGTTGCGTGCGCGTTACGGCGCGGCGACGGCCTGGGCGGTCTCGTCGCTCTTTTTCGGGGCGCTGCATCTCCAGCCGGTGCTGGCGGTCAATGCGTTCGTGATCGGCTTGATTCTCGGTTATATCTATATAGTCGCCGATTCGTTGTGGGCCACGATTATTTTGCATGCGCTCAACAATGCGGTGGCCTATCTGTTGTTGTTGACCGGATACGGCGATGCGACGCTTGCCGGCTTGGCGGGCGGCGGCACGCTCTATTGGAGCATCTATGCGGGTGCCGTGGCCGTCACGCTGTTGTCGGCCTGGAGGGTGTGGCGTACGTTGCGCTGCCTCAAGGGCGGGCGAAAAAATGAGGACGTAGCGTAATAATAGGATGTTGCGATGCGTTAGTTTCCGGATAAAACCATATCTTTGCGTGTTGAAAATGAATTGGACAACAAAAATAACGATTGTAGCGGCCATCGTGTTGACCGGGTGTCAGCAGGTGCCGAGTTATCTTGCCGGCGACGCCGTGGTGGCGCGTGCCGGCGGGAAGGAGTTGCGGCAGCGCGATGTGCGGTCGGTCGTGCCCAAGGGGGTGGCGGGCGACGACAGCGTGGCTTTCGTCGACATGTATGTCGACCGCTGGGTGCGCAAGCAGCTCAAGTTGCAGGAGGCCGGGGTGCTCTTTTCCTCGTCGGAGGGCGATATCGACAAGATGGTCGAGGAGTATCGCCAGGCCCTGCTGATCCGCAAGCTGGAGCAGCACTATGTTGATAACGGCGTGGACACGGTGTTCACCGACGACGAAATCGCGGCCTATTACAATGCCCACAAGAGCGATTTCCGTCTCGACCGTCCGGTGGTCAAGGGGCGCATCGTGCGTTTTCCCGAGGGCTACCGCCAGGCGCGCCGGCTCAAGGAGGCCATGGCTTCGAAGTCGGTCGCCGACCAGCATGATTTCCGCGATATCTGCGTGAAGAACGACTTCACGGTGACCGATTTCCGCGAGCATTGGACGGACTTCCCGGAGTTTCTCAACTATCTGCCGACTTTGCAGTCGCAGAATTACCATTCGATCCTGGCGTCGACCGCCGTGCAGGAGATGCGCGACAGCCAGTCGCATTACTACTTCCAGCTCGACGCCGTGCGGCGCGAGGGCGACGTGGTGCCGCTCGAACGGCTGCGTTCCACGATCCGCCGCATCCTGCTCAACCAGCGGCAGGGCGAGGCGATCCGCCGGCACGAGGAGGAACTCTACACGCGGGCGGTGGAGAACGGCGAGGTGAAGATCGACAAGCAGCCGTAAGCGCCGCCCTGTTTCGGGACGGGCGAACAAGGAGAAAAAATTAAAAAATCGGATAGTACATGTTCAAGAAAGGTGTGGTGTTCGTGGCGTCGGCGTTGTTGTGCGCAGGCGTCGCGGCCCAGAAAAGGCAGGTGATGCTCGACAAGGTGGTGGCCGTGGTGGGCGGTTCGTCGATCCTCTATTCGGAGGTGGACGAGTATGCCCGCATGCTCACGCAGCAGCGCCGTCAGGAGGGGTACACCTCCGACCGCGATCCGCACAACGAGGCGCTGGAGGCCTTGATGACGCAGAAACTCCTCTACAACCAGGCGTTGATCGACTCTGTGAAGGTCAACGACGGCGCCATTCTCACGGCCGTGGAGGAGCAGTTGCAGCGCCTGATCGACCAGGAAGGGTCGCTGGTGCTTTTGGAGGCCAAGCAGCATATGCCCGTCTTCAGCATCCGCGAGATCATGCGCCAGCGCTACGAGGAGCAGGAGTATGCCAGCGAGATGCAGCGCACGGTGACAGGCAAGGTGTCGATCGTGCCGGGCGAGGTCGAGCGTTTCTACAAGTCGTTGTCGCGCGACAGCCTGCCCACCGTGGCCGAGCAGTACGTCTATGCGCAGATCACCAAGTTCCCCAAGTCGATGACCGAGGCCAAGCAGCGTACGCGCGAGCGGTTGCTCGATATGCGCGAGCGCGCCATCACGGGCAACGCCAAGTTCGAGAATCTGGCCCGGATGTATTCGCAGGATCCGGGCACGATGATGCGCGGCGGCGAGATGCAGCCTTCGCGGCTGGTCGAACTCGACCCGTCGTTCGGCGCCGCATTGGAGAAGCTGCGCCCCGGGCAGATTTCGGAGGTCGTCGAGTCGCAGTTCGGCTTCCACATCATCCAGCTCATCGACAAGCAGGGCGAATACTACCATTTCCGGCACATCCTGCTGCGTCCGATCTATACGGTCGAGGAGCAGACCTCCTCGCTCAAGACCCTGGACAGCCTCGTGGGGCTGATCCGCAGCGATTCGATCACCTTCGAGCGGGCGGCCCAGGAGCACTCCGACGACAAGGGTTCGAAGATGAACGGCGGCGTGGTCTCCAACAGCGACATCATGAGCTATTATAACGCCTCCAACCCCAAGTTGACGGTGACCAAGTTCCTGCGCGAGGATTTCGGCCGGTTCAAGAGCCTGGACGACTACAACGCCTTGATGAAGCTCAAGCCGGGAGAGATGTCCGACGCATTCCTTACGGAGGACATGCTCGGCAACCAGATGGCCAAGGTGGTGAAGCTCCTCGAAATCATCCCCACGCACAAGGCTTCGCTCGAAGAGGATTACCTGCGGCTGGAGGAGATGGCGCTCGAAGCCAAGCAGGAGCGCGTGTTCCGCGACTGGCTGTCGAAAAAGATCGACGCCATGTATGTCTACATCGATCCCGAGTTCCGCGACGGCGAATTCGACAACAAGCATTGGGTAAAGTAGCATCGTGCGGCGGATTCTCATCATAGCGGCATGCACCGCGGCGGCCTGCGGGGCGATTTTCGCCCGCAGCGGGCGGCATGCGCTTGCGTCGGAGGCGTTGGCGCCCGGGCCGCAGTCGGGGGCGGCTTCCGCTGCTTCGGGCGGCGATACGAAGATCATCGACTTGAAGTCCGATCTTTCGGGTCCGGTGGCGCCGGGCGATTCGGTCATCTTCCTGGTGGGCAACTTCGCCGCGCAGCACAACGGGGCGGTCATCACGTGCGACAGCGCCGTGCGTTATTCGGACAAGCGGATCGAGTTCTTCGGCAATGTCCTCATCAACAAGAATACCACCTACATCTACGGCGACCGGGCCGATTACAACGGCGAAATCAACGAGGCGCGGGTCTATTCCGACATCATCAAGGTCGTCGACGGCGATGCCACGCTCTATACCTACCGGTTCCGTTTCAATACCAAGGATAACGTCGGCGAGTTCGCCCAGGGCGGCGTGCTGATCAACCGCGACAACGTGTTGGAGTCGGTGCGCGGTTATTACTATGCCGACACCAAGGAGCTGGCGGCCGTCGAGCAGGTCGAGATGCGCAACGAGGAGTATGAACTCAAGGGCGATTCGGTGGTTTACAACATGGCGACCGACAACGCCTTTTTCTTCGACCGCACCAACATCTGGAGCCACGACGGCAATTACCTCTATGCCGACCGGGGCGAATACCGCAAGGCCGACACGCTCTATGTCGTCACGCGCAACGGCTATGTCTTGACCGCAGAGCAAGAGATGTGGAGCGACAGCATCGATTTTTACCGGGCCGAGAACCATGTGATTCTGCGCCGCGACATCCAGATCGACGATGCGCCCCACAAAGTGCTGGCGTTCGCCGACTACGGCGAGTATTGGAGGGAGCCGGGCAATGCGTTCCTCACGCGCAACCCGTCGTTGGTAAGTTACGACCTTTCGCAGGGCGATTCGCTTTTCATGCGGGCCGATTCGATGTTCCTCTATACGGTCCGTTGGGAGGACGAAAAGAGAGAGCAGGAAGCTGCGGCGGATGCAGGCAATGCGTCGGAGTCCGGGCGTCCGGAACGCGGGGCCGATTCGCTTCGCGGGCCGGTTCCGCAGGCCGGCGGCCGTTCTATCGGTTCGCTGCCGCGTCCCGATTCGTTGGGGCACGTCGAGTTGCCCGATTCCTTGCGTGCCGCCGGTGCGGCCGATTCGTTGGGCGTTGCCCGGGCCGTCGATTCGTTGGGCGGCGCCGATACCGTCCGTTTGTCGGCCGCCGAGCGCAAGGCCTTGCTGAAGGAGGAAGCCCGCAAGGCCCGGGAAGTCAAGAAGAAAGCCGCTGCGGAGGCCAAAAAGGAGTTGTTGGCCGAAATTGCCGCCCGGCGCCAGGCCAAGAAGACGGCCAAGCTGTTGGCCCAGAAAGAGCGCGAGGAGGCCCGTCTGACCGCCCGCCGGCTCAAGGCCGAATCGAAGTTGCGTGCCCGGCAGGCCCGTGCGGCCCGCAGAGGGAAGCCCCTGCCGGTCGATTCGACGGCCCTGCGGGAGATCGACGACCGCCTGGCGCGCAATGCCGGCGAGCAGGATTCGTTGCTCGGGTTGCTCTTCGCCCGCTGGGCGGCCGACAGCGTGGAGGTGGCCGCCACGGTAGACAGCCTCGCGTTGCTCCCGCCCCGCGATTCGATCTATCGTTTGATGAAAGGTTATCGCAACGTGCGTATCTATCGTTCCGATTTCCAGAGCGTCTGCGATTCGATCACGGCTTTGAGCGCCGATTCGACGATCCACCTTTATATCGACCCCGTGCTGTGGAACCAAAGCAACCAGATCACCTCCGAGTTGATGGACATCTATACGCGCAACAGCCAGATCGAACGGGCCGAGTTCGTGGGCAGTCCGATGATGGTCAGCGAGATCGATACGGTGCATTACAACCAGATCGCAGGCAAGGAGATGACGGCTTATTTCCGCAACAACGAAATATGGCTCGACAACGTGAACGGCAATGCCCAGACGCTCTATTACAACCAGGACGGCGAGCCGCCCCAGGTCACAGGGTTGTTTTTCGTGGAGAGCGGCGGCATCAATTTCTATGTCGACGAGCAGCAGGTGGTGCGCATGTCGTGGTACAATGAGCCGCGTTATTCGATCTACCCGATGGACAAGATCCCGCCCGAGCAGGAGCTTTATCTGAAAGGGTTCAAGTGGGAGGGCGCCCGGCGTCCCTCGCAGCGCGACGTCTTCGACCGGTCGGTCCGCCCCTCCGAGCGGGCGGAGCGTTCGGCCCTGGCCCATCCGTCGTTCCCTTTGCGGCAGCGTATCGACGAGCACCGCCGGATGTTGACCGAGCAGCGCCGTTGGGCCGACCGGGTCGACCGGGTCGATCCGGCGACCGTGGAGTGGATGCGCGAGCTGGGCTTCGAGGTGGGGCAGCCGCGCGAAGGCGGCCCGAAGTTTTAGAGGCTTGCTAAAGATGGAAAACGTTCTTGTTTTTCATCTTTTTTCGTGTTAGTTTTGCCCGGTTTTTTCGTTGGAGTCATGAAGAAAAGTTTGATCGCTCTGGCATTCGGCACCTTGGCGCTGGGCATGTCGGAGTTCGTCATGATGGGGATTCTTCCCGACATCGCCCGTTCGCTGGGCGTCTCCGTGCCGCAGGCCGGACATCTGATTTCGGCCTATGCGCTGGGGGTCTGCGCCGGCGCCCCGCTGATGGCCGTCGTCGCCCGCCGAAAGTCGTTGAAGTGGATTTTGTCGGCCCTCGCCGCCTTGATCGCGGTCGGCAACCTTTGTGCGGCCGCAGCACCCGGTTATTGGGTGTTGTTGGCCATGCGTTTCGTGTCGGGCTTGCCCCACGGCGCTTTCTTCGGGGCCGGCTCCATCGTCGCCGAGCAGGTGGCCGACCAGGGCCACCGAACCGGGGCGGTCTCCATCATGATCGTGGGGATGACCGTCGCCAATCTCTTCGGCGTGCCGTTGGGAACCTACATCAGCGGAGCGATTACCTGGCGTGCCGCCTTCGCCATCGTCGCCGTGTGGGGCATCGTCGCTTTCGTCCTGATCCGGCGGTGGGTTCCCGCTTTGCCTCCGTTGCCCGACAGCGGATTGAAGGAGCAGTTCCGGTTTCTGCGCCACGGTGCTCCGTGGGCGATTCTCGCTTCGGTCATGCTGGGCAACGGCGGGATCTTCTGTTGGTATAGTTATGTGGGGGCGTTGATGATCCGTACTTCCGGATTCGCCGCCGACAAACTTACCCTCATCATGATGTTGGCCGGATTCGGCATGTTCGTCGGCAATCTGGCCGGGGGACACCTTTCCGACCGCTACACTCCCGAGCGGGTTGTGCGGGCTACGTTGTTGGTCGCTTCGGTCGCCTTGGCCGGCATCTTTTTCGGTGCTCGCGTCGGGTGGTTTTCTCTCGCAGCTATGGTGCTCGCTACGGGGTGTCTCTTTTGTGTTTCGTCGCCCCAGCAGTTGTTGATTCTCGAAAATTCGCGGGGCGGGGAGATGTTGGGCGCAGCTTTGGTGCAGGTGGCTTTCAACCTCGGCAATGCCCTCGGGGCCTATTGCGGCGGCTTGCCCATCGACCGGGGGCTGGGTTACGAGTGGAGCGCCTTGCCCGGCGTGGCTTTTGCTTTGGGCGGGTTCCTCGCAAGTGCTTGGTATGTGTTCCGGTTTTCGGCCCGGCGTGCGGATGCCAGGTAGCGCAGTTCTCGCTCGTTGAAACTTTCGTTTCGCTGCGTAGGCCCCGGCGCGGTAATTGCGGAGCTGCCGGACATGCAGCGACATCTGAAAAAATGGACGGACGACCTGCTCGATTGGCTGGGCGTCGAGTCGACGGCGCACGACGGCAGGGACATGTGGGTGGCGTTCGGCTTGATCGTTGTGACCGTGCTGCTGTTCGATCTGTTGTTGACCTGGGCCGTGGTTCCGCTCGTGCGCAAGGTGGTCGAGCGTACGCGGATCAAGTGGGACGACACGCTTTTCAGCACGCGCGTGTTGAAATGCGGGTGCCACGTGGTAAGCGCCGTGCTGTTGGCCGTGTTGCTGCCCGTGGTCTTCGAAACCGATTCGTCCGTCCGGACGATCGTCATGCGTTTCATGCGGATCTACATCATCGTCTCGGTCTTCCGGTTCATCAGCGCCTTGCTCTATGCTTCGTTCCGCATCGTTGCGGCACGTCCGGCCTGGCAGAACAAGCCTATCAAGGGGCTGCGGCAGACGGCTCAGGGCATCGCCCTGCTCATCTGTACGATTCTGGTCATCTCGATCCTGCTCGGCAAGTCGCCGGCCATCCTGCTTACCAGTCTGGGTGCGTCGGCCGCCATCCTGATGTTGATCTTCCGCGACAGCATTCTGGGTTTCGTGTCGGGTATTCAACTCTCGGCCAACGATATGCTCAAGGTCGGCGATTGGATTTCGGTGCCCAAGTTCGGTGCCGACGGCAATGTGGAGGAGGTGTCGCTTACTACGGTAAAGATACGCAATTGGGACAATACGATCGTCACGCTGCCGCCTTACCAGCTGGTAAGCGATTCGTTCGTCAATTGGCATGCCATGCAGCTTTCGGGCGGGCGCCGCATCTTGATTTCGGTGCCGGTCGACATCTCCAGCATCCGGTTTTGTACGCCCGAGCTGTTGGAGCATCTGCGTAAAATCCGTTTGTTGGGCGATTACATCGAAAAAATAGAAAAGGAAGACGCCGCGTTCAACGCTTCGCTCGGACTCGGGGACGACGAGCCGGCCATCAACGGCCGCCGGCAGACCAATCTGGGCTTGTTCCGGGTCTACATGCTGCGTTTCTTGCAGCAGCGGACTTCCGTCCATTCGGACATGAAGCTGGTCGTGCGTCCCTTGGAACCGACCGATTCCGGATTGCCCGTGCAGCTCTATTTCTATACCAGATTCATTTATTTCGTCGATTACGAGCAGGAGATATCCGAGGTGCTCGACCACATGTTGTGTGCGCTTCCCGAGTTCGGCCTGCGGGTTTTCCAGTCGCCTTCGGGCGACGACGTGCGGGCGCTCGACGAGCGTCTGCGGGCCTCTTCGGCGGTCAGAGCATCAGCATCAGAACCACCTGAATGATGATCACGCGCAGGAACATGCAGATGGGGTATACCGTGGCGTAGGATACCGAGGGGTTGTCGCCTTCGATGGTCTCGTTGGCATAGCCCAGCGCCATCGGGTTGGCCATGCTGCCGCACAGCAGCCCCGCCACCGACCCGAAGTCGAGGTGCAGCAGGCGCAGCGAGACCACGGCCATGATGACGACGGGTACGAACGTGAGCAGGAAGCCCGTGCCCAGCCACAGCATCCCTTCGGGGCGCATGACCGTCTCGAAGAAGTGCGCGCCGGCATCCAGCCCCAGGCAGGCAAGATACATCGAGAGTCCCAGGGCGCGCAGCATCAGGTTGGCGCTCTGGGTCGTGTAGGTCACCATGTGCAGCCGCGGCCCGAAAGTGCCGATGAGGATGCCTACGATGATCGGCCCGCCGGCCAGTCCCAGTTTGACGGGCGCCGACATGCCCGGGAGGGCCAGCGGCACGGAGCCGAGCGCCAGGCCGAGGATCAGCCCGATGAATACGGCCGCCAGGTTGGGTTCGTTGAGGTGCTTCACGGCGTTGCCCACCCGTTTCTCCACGCCGCGGATCGCTTCCGCTTCGCCGACCACCGTCAGCCGGTCGCCCAGCTGCAGGCGCAGGTCGGGCGTGGCCAGCAGTTGCACGCCTGAGCGGTCGACGCGGCTGATGTTGATGCCGTAGGTGTTGCGCAGGCGGAGCGACGACAGTTTCTTGCCGTTGAGTTCGGGGCGCGTCACCACGATGCGTTGCGATATGAGTTGGTTGTCGACGGCGTTCCAGTCGATGTTTTTGCGGTTCCAGTCTTTGTCTTCCTGTTCGCCGAAAAGCAGCCGCAGGGCGTCGGCTTCCTCGGGGACGGTGATCACCAGCACCGCGTCGTGCGGCTCGAAAGTCTTGTCCGAGGTGGGGATCGAGACGCGCCCGTCGCGCCAGATGCGCGAAACCACGAAGTGGCGCTGGCTCTCGGCGGCCACGTCGTGCAGGCTCTTGCCGAAAAGCGCAGGGTTGGTCAGCCGGTAGCTGGCTATGAATACGTTGCGCCGATGTTCGGCATCGGGCCCCGCCAGGTCGGCGGGCCGCACGAAGCAGCGGCGCACCAGCACGATGGCCAGGATGACGCCCACGACGCCCAGAGGATAGGCCAGCGCGCAGCCCAGGGCGGCGGGGCCGGTCGGATAGCCCGCTTGCTGGAGCGTCTGCTGCGCGGCGCCCAGCGCCGGCGTGTTGGTCGTGGCGCCGCACAAGATGCCCGACATCTCGGGCATGGGGATGCCCAGCGCATAGCTCAAGCCGACGGCCGCCGCCGTGCCGAGCAGGATCACGGCGATCGAGGGCACGAGCAGCCGCACGCCGTCGGTGCGGATCGAGCTGAAGAAGCCCGGCCCGACTTGCAGACCCAGGGCGTAGACGAAGAGCACCAGGCCGAAACTTTCGGCATAGGCCAGCATCGCCGGGTCGAGCGTCAGCCCGAAGTGTCCGGCGAGGATGCCGGCGAAGAAGATGAACGCGGCGCCGAGCGAGATGCCGAAGAAGCGGATGCGTCCCAGGCCGATGCCCGCGACCGAGATGAGCGAAATCACGATCACGGCCTGCAAGGCCGAGTGTTCGACGAGTATGCTGCGTATCCAGTCCATCGTAAGCGATTTATGGCTGCAAAAGTAGCCAAAAATTATAAAGAAACGGAAAGAATCGCGCAGCAAAAACAAATTGCTTGCTTTGTCGGCCGTTTCTTTACAGCGTCAGCGGCTCGCCCCGATAGAAATCCAGAATTTTCTGCCGGAATACGAATTCGTATTTGGCCTGGGCAGCTTCGGCCTCGGCTTTCTCCATGCGGGTTTTGGCATCGTTGAAGTCGAAAAGGGTCGTGCGGCCCGCTTCGGCCTTGCGTTGTTCGTAGTCGAAGGCCACGCGTGCGGCGTCGAGCGCCTGCCCGGCTGCGCAATATTTGGCGTAGGCGGCATCGGCGTTGTACCAGGCTTGCTCGATCTCTTTGCGCAGGGTGAGTTCGGCGTTGTGCAGGATCAGTTCCTGGTCGCGCATCGAGATTTTCGCCGTGCGGATGTTGTTGCGCGTGACCCGGCGGTTGAAGATCGGCACGCTTAACGACAGCCCCACGAATTCGTTGCGGTTTTTGTCGAACTGCGGCCAGAAGTCCGCATCCATGCTGCTGTAGATGCCCGTGCCGAATCCGCCGCGCAGGGAGAGCGAGGGGTAGAGGGCCGAGCGGGCGATGCGGATGTCGTTTTCGGCGCTTTCCAGCCGCAGCCGCTCCGAGCGGATGCCGGGCCGGTGGGCGGCGGCATGGTCGTAGACCGCTTCGACCGAGCCGAGCCGGTGGAGCGACGCGAGGGTCACGCTGTCCAGTTCGGGGGTTGCGATGTCGAATCCCGCGGCGCTTTCGCGGTCGAGCGTCTGGCTCAAGTCGAGCAGGGAGAGCGCAAGGTCGTTGCGGGCCTGGGTCAGCGCCATGCGGTCGTTGGCTTCGAGCGAAAGACTCTCGTAGACCGCCGATTCGGGTTGCTTGCCTGCGGCCGCCAGGTCGCGGCTGCGCGCGGTCTGCCGGGCGCTCAAGTCCAGCTGGCGTTCGGCTATTCCGACCAGTTCCTTGTTGTAGAGTACTTCCAGGTAGCGCGTCATCACGTTGACCGCCACATCTTCGCGTGCCCGTTCGAGGTCTTCCATGGCCGCGGCCAGGTCGAGTTTGCTCCCCTTGATCTGGCGGTTGATGCGCAGACCCTGGAACAGCGGCATCGATGCCGAGACATCGAACGATCCGGTGCGCAGCGTCTCGGTCTTGCGCGTGTTGTCGGCCGAGGTGCCGCGGCCGAACGAGAAGTTGTAGCCGATGCCGGCGTTCAGATCGGGCAGGCGGCTGAAGCGGGCCGTGGAGAGTTCCACGCCGCGCTGCTCGACGTTCAGCGCGCGCCGGTGCACCTCGACGTTGTGCTCCTGGGCATAGCGGATGCAGTCGTCCAGCGTCCAGCGGGCCGGTTCGGCCGCAGGAGTCTGCGGCTGTGCCGCCGAGGCCGTGGCGACGCACCATGCTGCCGTCAGAAAAATGCGTCTCATGGCTTTATGCGTTTTCGGATTGTTCCTTGGGGTCGATTTTGGCGCCTCGTATGCGGTCGCCTTCGTTCAGGCCGCTCCGTATTTCGATGCGTATGCCGTCGGAGAGTCCGATGCCCACTTCGCGGCGTTCGAACGTCTGCTCCTCGTCCTGCTCGGGGCTGGTAAGCACGTAGACGAAGGTCTTTTCGCCCTCGAATTCGATGGTGCTCTCGGGCAGGGTCGGCACTCCTTCGCGGCTTTCGATCACTACGCTGGCGTTGGCGCTGTATCCGGCGCGCACGAAGACGTCGGCAGGAATGTGTACGGCGGCCTTGACCTCGAACATGATCACTCCGTTGTCTTCGGTGGCCTTGGGCGCCACATATTCGAGTTCGGCGGTCAGGGCTACGTTCTGCAACGCTCCGATGGTGAGCTGCACGGGCATTCCTTCGCGGAGCTTGCCCACGTCGGTCTCGTCGACCTTGCCTTGGAACTGCATGTTGGTCATGTCGGCCACCGTGGCGATCGTGGTGCCGTCGTTGAACGTGTTGGCTTGAATCACCGAGTTGCCGACCTTGACGGGCACGTCGAGGATCATGCCGTCGATGGTGGATCGTATCTGCGTGTTGCTCAATTCCTTGTAGCGCATCGTGATGCCGTTCTTCACGATTTCGAGGTTCTCGCTGGCGTTCTGCAACTCTTCTTCGCCTTTGGCCAGGGCCGTGCGGCTCTGTTCGTATTCTTCGTCGGAGAGCACGCCCTTGTCGTGGAGCGCTTCGGTGCGTTCATGTTCGCGCCGGGTCTGGGCCAGGGAGAGGCGGGCGAGCGCGACACGCGATTCGGCGCTCGACAGCTGCCCCATTTCGGGTACGACTTTCACTGTGGCGATGACTTCGCCTTTGCGCACGCTTTGGCCGGCTTCCTTGTATACTTCGGAGACGATGCCCGAAATCTGGGGTTTGATGAGCACTTCGTCGCGCGGTTCCACTTTGCCAGTGGCGATGACATATTGCCGAAGCGTGTCGACGGAGGGTTGTACGAGGGCGTAGACCGTCTTCACGGGGCGGGTCTTCCGCCACAAGAACCAGAACGTGCCGAGCAGCAAGGCTGCGAAAAGCACGCCGAGCAGGATTTTGAGGAATCGTTTCATAAATGAATGGTATTATTTCTTGCGTTTTTATTCTTCCCTTATCGCATCCACAGCCTTGATCTTCAGTGCGCGGAATGCTGGAATGATGCCCGCCAGCAGGCTCCCCGCAACGATGATCGCCAGCGCTTCGATGCCCGTGCCGAACGAGATCTGCCAGGAGTTGGCGGTGCCTTGCTGGGCTACCACGACGGCCTGATAATAGATCGAGTCGGCTGCGGAGAGTACTCCGACGGCGGCAGCCAGTCCCAGTATGCCGGCGATGAACGTGAGGACGAAACTTTCGGCCAGGATCTGCGTCAGGATGGCGCCCGGAGGCGCCCCGATGGCGCGGCGGATGCCGATCTCCTGGGTGCGTTCCTTGATGGTCACCAGCATGATGTTGCTCACCCCCACGATGCCGGCCAGCAGCGTGCCCAGGCCCACGATCCAGGTGAGCAGGGCGATGCCGCGGAAGAGTCCCCGCACCTTGTCGAGCATCTCCGAAACGGAGATCACCCAGGCGGCCTTTTCGTCGTCGGGCGCCACTATATGGCGGGCGAAGAGTTCTTTTTTGCAGGCTTGCTCGACTTGTTTGCTGGGCATGTCGTCTTGGCCGGCGACTGCCAGCATGTGTACGTAGTCGCCCTGGCCGAAAAGTTGCTGGGCCAGCGACACGGGTATGATGATCGTGCGTTCCGGGTTGCTGAACGATATGAAACTGCCCTGACGGCGGACGACGCCTGCGACGGTGAAGTAGGAGCTGTTGATCCGTATGGCCCGGCCCGTGGGGTCTTCGCCGCCCGGGAAGAGGTCTTTCCACACTTGGGTGCCGATGACGCAGACCTTGCGCTTGCGGGCCATGTCGACGTCGTTGATGAAGCGCCCGAAGATGATTTTTTGCGGGTTGATGCGCTGGTAGTCGGGCGAGTAGCCCATCAGGGTGTAGTCGCCTTTGCGTTCGTTGTGGCTGCAATTGTGTTCGCCGGCCCAGTAGACGGCCGATGCGTAGAGCACTTCGGGAAGCCGGTCTACGGCTTCCACGTCGCTGTTGTCGAAGCGCCACCACCGGTTGCGGGGCATGCCTTTGTAGGGGATGCTGGTCTGCTGGGGCTGGAGCAGGACGGTGTTGGTCGACATGTCGCCTAACTGTCGGCGGAAAAGACGCCCCAGGCCCATGCCTGCCCCGAGCATCACCGTGAGCATGAAGATGCCCCAGAAAACGCCCAGCGCCGTCATGATGCTGCGCTTGCGGTTGCGGCTGACGGTCTGCCAGATTTCGTTCCAGCTGTCGGTGTCGAAAAGTCGGGTCATCGGTTTATAGTCGAAGTTCAGGGATTCGTCTTGTTGTTTCGCTCCGGTCGGCGTGTCTTATTTGTTGTATCTCAATGCGTCGATGGTTTTGAGCCGTGCCGCACGGTAGGCGGGGACATATCCGGCGACCAGCCCGGCGGCGACCAGTACGACCGTGGCGCTCACGGCCACACCCAGGTCGAGCGTGGGGTCGAGGAAGACCGACGGCCCTTCGGAGGCGGCTTGCTGCGGGGCCACGATGCAGCGGTTCACGGCTTCCATGGCCGCCACGCCCAGCACCAGGCCCGCATAGCCGAACGCCGCGGTGATGCAGACCGATTCCGTGAGGATCAGCCGGATGATCGAGGCCGGTTTGGCGCCCAGCGCCTTGCGGATGCCGAATTCGGCGGTGCGCTCGGTGACGGTCACCAGCATGATGTTGCTCACCCCCACGATGCCGGCCAGCAGCGTGCCCAGGCCGATGATCCACACGAACAGATTGATGCCTGCGAATACCATCATGATGTTCTTGTAGTTTTCCATCGTGTTTTCGATCCAGATCGCGCTCTTGTCGTCGGGTGCGAAGCGGTGTTCGGCCGCCAGCCGCCGGAGCAGCCGTTTCTCGAAGTCGGCCATCGCCTCGTCGGTCTCGATGCCCTGCACGGTGATGATGGCGTTGTTGACTTCGGGGTTGTTGGCATTGAAGAGCAGCTGTCCCGTGGTCAGCGGGATGTAGCACGAGGAGCTGTTGCGCTGGGCGTCGCCTTTCTGCACGCCTATGACCGTGAACATCGAATTCCCGACCTTGATTTGCCGGCCCAGGGGGTCGGCTCCTTTGAAGAGGACGCGCCGCATGGGTTCGTCGATGACGATCGATTTGCGGCGTTCTTCGATGTCGATTTCGTCGACGAACCTTCCGGCCGAGAGTTTCACACCCTCGATTTCTGCGATTTCGGGCAGCGAACCGCGGATCCAGGCGGTGGTGAATTCGCCCTTGTAGGCGACCGTGCTCGTCTGGTACCACGAGTTGGCGGCTACCTGTTCGATTTCGGGGAATTCGCGGCGCAGGATTTCGAGGTCGCTGTTCCGCATGCGGATGCGGCGCCCTTTCTGATAGCCCATGTAGGCTTTGGAGGTGCGGCCGCCGTAGAGGTCGATGGAGTTGGTGGCGTAGCCGCCGAAGTTGGAGAGCACGCCGTTCTTGAGTCCGTTGCCCGAACCCAGCAGGATGACGAGCATGAAGATGCCCCAGGCTACGGAAAATCCGGTCAGAAACGTGCGCAGCTTGTTGCGGCGCATCGAGGTCCCTATTTCGAGCAGGAGTTCTCTCATCGCCGGGTGTTTTCGTCGGTGGGGTTCGTCGTCCGGACGATCGAGTCGATGATGCCGTCGCGCAGACGGACGATGCGGTCGGTCTGGTCGGCGATCGATTGTTCGTGGGTCACGCAGACGATGGTCATGCCCAGCTCCGTGTTGACGTGGCGCAGCAGGTTCATCACCTCCTGCGACGTGGCGCTGTCCAGGGCGCCGGTCGGTTCGTCGGCCAGGATGATCTGCGGTTTGTTGATGAGCGCCCGGGCGATGGCCACGCGCTGTTTTTGTCCGCCCGACATTTCGTTGGGCATGTGCGAGGCCCATTCTTTGAGTCCCAGCAGGTCGAGATACTCCAGCGCCAGAGCGTTGCGTTTGCGCCGCGCCATGCCTTGGTAGTAGAGCGGGAGCGCCACGTTCTCCACGGCGTTCTTGTAGTTTATGAGGTTGAACGACTGGAAGATGTATCCGATCATGCGGTTGCGCGCCTGGGCTGCCTGCGTCTCGTTCAGGTTGCGGATCAGCCGTCCGGCCAGGTAGTAGTCGCCGCTGTCGTAGTTGTCGAGGATGCCCAGGATGTTGAGGAGCGTCGACTTGCCCGATCCCGAGGCGCCCATGATCGATATCAGTTCGCCGCGGGCGACTTCCAGGTCGATGCCCCTGAGTACGTGCAGGGGGATAGCCCGGGGACGGTCGCTTATACCCCTCTCCCCGCCCCCGCGCCAC